>NZ_QSQW01000017.1:35535-42295 GCF_003437565.1 Collinsella sp. TF10-11AT | reverse complement strand
GTTATACCCTAAGAGCAAACCACCCTTTTTAAGGGTGGTTCTGATTGTTCTCCTGGCCTGCTGCTGCCCCAGCTTCCCACCTAGCTTTCCAGCTTTCCACCTTAGGTGGTAAGTTAAGTGGAAAGCTGGAAAGCTAGGTGGAAAGCTGGAAAGTAAGTGGAAAGTTGACATGTAGGTGCGGGCTGAAGAGGGGTTAATAATTACACAAACCATACCAGCCAAACAAAAAGATACCAATCTGGTTGGTAAAACACCGTCAATGAGCCGCGAGCTAACTAGCTGCGTAAATAAAACCTAAAGAACTGTTGCAAATTAATGGCAAATGCCCAGATGCCGCCGTGCGATTTTCAATTAACTGTTACGCGCAAACAGCAAAATGCTACTATCTAACATGCACGTAAGAAAGCAGATTAACGGTTAAGGCTAAGAAGTGGCAGGTATGTCGGAAGCAACAAGGACTCGCACGCATGCGCCCGAGGTTAGGCAGCGCGCCGTCGAGGTCCTCCAAGAGGGGGTCGGTCATCGCGCCCTCGCCGCGGAGCTCGGCATTCCCCAGGCCACGGCTCGTCAGTGGGCCCGCGCATATGCCGTGGGCGGTGCCGACGCCGTTCTCAACGCCGGTTCGCATCATCACACCTATTCGTACGAAGTTAAGCTCGCCGTGGTCAAGGACCGCTTGGAAAACGGCTTAACGGTTCGCGAGGCCATGATCAAGCACAAGATTCCTAGCGAGTCTTCGGTCAAGGCTTGGTGCCGTCAGTACCGCGAGAGCGGTGAGTCCGCACTGGTCGATAAGCCGCGCGGTCGCAAGCCGCGCGTTAAAAAGGCGGAATAGCAAACGGGATGGTGCACCCACAGGGGCGCATTTTTCTTGCCGCCCCTCTGCTCCAATGCGGGCGTGCCCTTACCCCGTACGCCTAAAACTCCCCAGTTGACCGAAAACCCGCCGCCGCTACTCCTCAATTGAGCTATAACGTTAAACAATTGCAGCGTTTTAGCATGGGGGAGTGATGGTATGACGCTACTGTATTTCCTTACCCTGTTTCCGCTGGTACTGGCGCTGGGCATGCTGCTCGCGCGCGGTGACCGCGCCCGCGATGCGGCGGGGCTCATAGGCTCCGGCATTATTATGGCGGTGACAGTTGTAGTCGCCGTCATGTTTTTTGGCACGGGTCCGCAGAGCTTTGAGGTTGCCCCCGGCACCTCGCATGTGCTCTCGATCATCAGTTCCGTTATCGACGTCATCCTGTGCGCTGTCATCCTGTACAACGCGTACAAATATAGGAACGCGCTCACCACGGTGCTCGGCATAGTCCAGCTGGTGGGCTCGCTCGCCTTTGCAGCCATGACGCTGCCCGCGGCCGAAGCCGTCACGGCAACGCCACTCTACCTGGACTACATGAGCGTGATCATGGTCCTCGCCGTCGGCATCGTTGGCAGTCTAATCTGCTTGTATGCCCTGGGCTACATGAAGGACTTCCAGGCCCATGACGAGCACGAGGCCGCGCTGCGCGGGCAGACCGCGCCCGACCGTCGCCCGCAGTTCCTGGCGCTCATGTTCCTGTTCCTCTCGGCCATGTTCGTCATCGTGACGAGCGACAACCTTGAGTGGCTGTTCTGCGGCTGGGAAATCACCACCGTGTGTTCGTTCCTTATGATTGGCTACACGCGTACGCCCGAGGCCATCAAGAACGCCTTTACCCAAATCATCCTCAACATGCTGGGCGGCATCGCGTTTTTGGCCGGACTTATGTATCTGCACGTTAACGGCATGCCGCTGACCATCTCGGGCATGATCGAGCTTTCCGGCACCGGAACCGCGCAGTCCGCGCTGCTGGTGATGCCGGTCATCCTGTTGTCGCTCGCCGCGCTCACCAAGGCCGCACAGATGCCGTTCCACACTTGGCTGTTGGGTGCCATGGTTGCACCCACTCCCACGAGCGCCCTGCTGCACTCGTCAACCATGGTCAAAGCCGGCGTGTTCCTGATGGTCAAGCTGAGCCCACTCTATGCCATCTACCCCGTGACCGGCTTTATGGTCACGAGTGTGGGTGCCATCACGTTTTTGCTCGCTGCACTCATGGCCATCTCGCAGAGCAACGCCAAACGCGTGCTCGCGTACTCCACCATTTCCAACTTGGGCCTCATCAGTGCCTGCTTGGGTGTCGGCGCGCCCGAGGCCGTATGGGCGGCCATCTTCCTGATCTTGTTCCACACGGTGGCCAAGTCGCTGCTGTTCCTGTGCGTGGGCACGGCCGAGCATCATATCGGCAGCCGCAATATCGAGGACATGGACGGCATGTTCAGCCGCATGCCGCACCTGACGCGTCTGATGATGCTGGGCATTATGGGCATGTTTGTGGCGCCGTTTGGCATGCTCGTGTCCAAGTGGGGCGCCCTGGTGGCGTTTGCGCAGACCGGCAACGTGCTCATGATCATGGTGCTTGCCTTTGGCTCGGCCGCGACGTTTTACTTCTGGGGCAAGTGGCTTGCCAAGCTTTCGGGCGTCGACCCCACGGCTCAAAACGTTGAGGTCAATGTCCATAAGACCGAATGGATGGCCCTCAACACCATCGCCGCGCTGCTGATTCTGTGCTGCGTGGCGTTTCCGGTTATCTCGAGCGGTCTGGTGTCGCCTTACTTGGCCATGGTGTTTGGCCGCGTGCCGTACGTTATTGGCAAGGACGCCATGTATCTGATGGTGGTTATCGTGGCTTTTATCGCCGTGGTGCTGCTGACGTCATTCCGCGTGAGCAACAAACCGCACGTCAACGTGTACCTTTCGGGCGTGGGAACCGACAAATATCGCCATTTCCGCGGCTCGATGGGACACGAGGTGAAGGCCGAAAAGCGCAATTGGTACTCGGAGGACGCCCTTGGCGAGAAGCGTATTGGCCCCGCGGGTAGCGTCGTATGCTGCAGCATTATCTTGTTTGCGCTGCTGTGTTGCGCATGGATTGGGCCCGAGCGGCTTGCCATGAGCGCGCCCTCGGTGCTGCGCGGCAAGTATTTCGAAGGTTCGGGCGTCGTGGGCATCTTTATTGGCACCGTGGCGTTTGCCTTGCTGGCGCCGCTTGCGGGCGGCTTGATCGACGGCATCGACCGCAAACTTTCGGCTCGCATGCAGGGCCGCGTGGGCCCGCGCCTGCTGCAGCCCTTCTACGACGTTGCCAAGCTGCTGCGCAAGGCCCCTGCCAGCGTAAACACCATGGACGATACCTATATGGCGTGCGCGCTCATCTTTACCGTCGTGGGCGGCGGCATCTTTGTGTCGGGCTCCAACACGCTGCTGTGCGCTTTTATGGTTACGCTCGCCGCGATCTTTGTGGTGCTGGCGTCCGCCTCGACGCAAAGCCCGTTTGCCCAGGTCGGTGCCGACCGCGAGTTGCTGCAGGTCATGAGCTACGAGCCCGCCGTTCTGCTGATGAGCGTGGGCCTGTACCTTGCCACCGATAGCTTTGATTCCATCGCCGTGACCGGACAGTCGGCGCCCATCATCGTGTACAGCGCGCCCATTTTCTTGGCGCTGCTTGCGGTGCTCACCATCAAGCTACGCAAGTCGCCGTTCGACCTTTCGTACTCGCATCACGCGCATCAGGAGATTGTCCAGGGCGTCGCCACCGAGATGAGCGGCGGCACGCTGGCCAAGATGACCCTTATGCACTGGTGTGAGACCGTGCTGTTTTTGATGTGGGTGGGCATGTTCTTTGTTTGGGACAACCCGGTGAGCTGGGTCGTAGCCCTGGTCGTGATGGCCGCGACGTATTTTGTCGAGGTGCTGATCGACAACACCTTCGCACGCAGCACCTGGCGCAGCTGCTTTAAGCTCGGCTGGGGCGTGGCGCTGGTGTTTGGCCTGCTCAACCTTATGCCCATCCTCGTCGACGTGTTTATTTAGGAGGCGGCATCCATGGATCATAAAATGTCGCGCTCGCCGTGGGTTATTCATTACGACGGCTCGAGCTGCAACGGATGCGATATCGAGGTGCTGGCCTCGCTCACGCCGCTGTTCGATGCGGAGCGCTTTGGCGTGGTCAACACCGGCAACCCCAAGCATGCGGATATCTTTTTGGTGACGGGGTCGGTCAATGCCCAGAACCTGCCCGTCGTGCGTCAGATTTACAACCAGATGCTCGAGCCCAAGTGCGTGGTGGCCTGCGGTATCTGCGCATGCTCGGGCGGCGTATTCCGCGATGCCTACAACGTGATCGGCGGCGTGGACCGCGCGATTCCCGTGGACGTGTACGCGCCCGGGTGCGCCATTCGCCCCGAGACGGTGATCGATGCCATCGTGGAGGCGTGCGGCATCCTGGACCAGAAGGAGACCGTGTTGCGCGCCGGTGGCGATCCGCTCACCGTGGGCGGTGCCGCTACCTGGGACGGTGGCGTTGAGCTGGGCGAGGACGGGTTTGTGGCTGCGGGGGCCGGGACTGACGGTGCCGGTGACGCGCCTGCCGGGAAGCCTGCTGCGCCCGCCGCTGGCGACGCACCTGCTGAGACGCCCGCCGCTGCAAAGGAGGCCGAGTAATGCAAAAGGCTATCTATACCACCGTCGGGATCGACAAGCTCCTGTCGCATGTCCAGGCGCTCAAGGGCGTCGGCGCGCGCTTTGTGCAAATGCATGCCGAGCGCAACGTCGACGACGGCTCGTATCGCTTGGTCTATACGTTTATCAACGTCCGTGCTGCTCAGGAGCATATTGCGCAGGACGGCAGCTATGCGATCGAGAACCTGGTGGTCGAGGGCATCGACCAGTACCAGGAGATTCCGTCCATCAGCTCGTATTACCCCGCGGTGTTCCCGTTTGAAAATGAGGCCCACGACCTGTTTGGTCTTGCCATCACCGACATGCAGATCGACTTTAAGGGCTTTTTCTACCAGGTCTCGACTGCCGAACCCATGAGCGTCATCACGCCCGAGGTGAAGGCTGCGCGCGAGAAGGCCATGAAAGTCCGCGCGGCCGCCGAGGCCAAGGCGCGCAAGGCCGCGGCCGAGAAGGCCGCCGCGGCTGCGGCTGCTGCGGGGGAGGGTGCCGCGGGTGCCGGCGATGCTGCGGGCACTGCCGCTGCTCAGCCCGCTGCTGCTGCCGGCTCCGATGCCCAGCATGACGATGCCGCTGCGAAGGCCGCGCTCGAGGCCGCCGAGATGGAGGCAAAGCTCGCCGCCATGGATCCCGAGAAAGCGGCCAAGGTCCGTGCGGCGCTTGCCGCCAAGGCCGCCCGCGACAAGCAGAAAAAGGAGGCGTAAGGTCCATGGCTCATCGCTCCGTAATTCCGTTTGGCCCGCAGCACCCGGTGCTGCCCGAGCCGCTTCATCTGGACCTGGTGATCGAGGACGACCGCGTCATCGAGGCAATTCCGCAGATCGGCTTTGTGCACCGCGGACTCGAGAAGCTCACCGAAAAGCGCGACATGCACCAGTTTGGCTACATCGCCGAGCGCATCTGCGGCATTTGCGCCGTGGGCCACAGCTACGGCTATGCCAGCGCCTGCGAGCGCATGCTCGACATCGAGGTGCCCGGCCGCGTGCAGTATATCCGCACTATTTTGCACGAGCTTTCGCGCATCCACTCGCACCTGCTGTGGCTGGGCCTGCTCGCCGATGCCTTTGGCTTCGAGGCGCTGTTCTATCGGTCGTGGACCCTGCGCGAGCAGATTCTCAAGATCTTCGAGAGCACGTGCGGTGGCCGCGTGATCCTTTCGATTAACGAGATCGGCGGCCTAAAGCACGACATTGAGGACTCCGAGCTGGCTGGCATTGTCCAGACGCTCGATGCCATGCGTCCCGACTACGAGGCCCTGGTGCATACGTTTTTGGACGACGTCAGCTGTGGCGAGCGCCTGCATGGCGTGGGCGTGATCAGCAAGAAGGACGCGCTGGATCTGTCGATGGTCGGCCCGTTTGGGCGCGCCTCGGGCGTGGACTACGACGTGCGCATGTTTAGCGACGGTGCCTATGCGGACCTGGCTGCGTTTGAGCCGGTTGTCGCCACCGATGGCGATTGCTATGCCCGCTGCCAGGTGCGCTGTGCCGAGGTCACGCAGGCCATGGACATCATTAAGGAGCTTGTGGGCAAGATTCCGCACGACGGGATCGGCGGGCGCACCAAGCTTACGCCGGCCGACGGCGCACGCGGCGAGGTTGTGATTGAGCAGCCGCGCGGCGAGGCGTATTACTATGTGCGCGGTAACGGCACCAAGAACCTGGACCGCTTCCGCGTGCGCACGCCGACGTCGCAGAACCTGGCGGGTCTGACACATGCGCTGCAGGGCGTGCTCCTTGCCAACGTGCCCATGATTATCCTGACCATCGACCCCTGCATTAGCTGCACGGAAAGGTAGGCGCGGCATGAGTTTGCTGACATTTGCCAAGACGGCCTTGGGCTCTATGGTCAAGCAGCCGGTAACGGTGTGCTATCCGCAGGAGAAGCTCGCGGCACCCGAGCGCTTGCGCGGGCATATCGTCAACGACATGGACGCGTGCATCTGCTGCGGCATGTGTGCGCGTCGCTGTCCGGCGGGCGCGCTCGCAGTCGATCGCAAGGGTGGAACGTGGTCGATCGACCCGTATGCCTGCGTGGTGTGCGGTGAGTGCATCGAGAGCTGCCCCAAGCACTGCCTGACTATGGACACCGCCCGCACCCCAGTCGCAGCGGACAAGACTCCCACAGTAGAAACCAAGCCGGAGTAGCGCAGGGGTAGAACTGGAATAGGGGCCGGCGGGGCAAAAATGCCCCGCCGGCCCCGCGCGTGAGCGCGCG
>NZ_QSQW01000017.1:0-35525 GCF_003437565.1 Collinsella sp. TF10-11AT | reverse complement strand
CCCCGCGCGTGAGCGCGCGGTTGTGCCGCTGCGAACAAAACTATGCCGGATTACGGGACTGGATAGCGAACCTCCGACCATACAGAAAATCGCAAAAACAAACCCGCAGGTAGATAGCCTGTTGTTTTTCAAAAATAGGGGGTATGGATGAGGGCTCCGACTTTAGCTCCGTAATCCGGCGTAGTTTTGGAATGGCAGCATATCCGTAACAGCCCTTTAACTCCCGTGGACGGAGGAAAACGGACTATTTTGGCCTCGCGAGGGCTATCGCGTGACTCGTCTGCCACGAAATGGGCCCATCTACTACGTTTAGGCGGCAGCCCTCGACCACGGCAAGCAATGCGAAATGAAAACCGCAGGTAGAACGCCTGCGATTTTTCATGAATAGCGGTTATGGTCGGGGGTATCGAGTCAAACGTAGTAGATGGGCCCATTTCGTGGCGAGCGCCGTCAGCCGATCTCCGCGGGCGGAAGAAAGCAGATCATTTTGGTCCCGCGAGCCTTGCGGAGGCGCTCGTGCAGGGCCGACCGAACAAAACTATGCCGGTTTACTACGACGAATTCGACATTCCCGACCATGACTGCATTTTTCTAAATATCGCAAGCGTTCTACCTGCGGTTTTGCAAGCGCTCAATTTGCCGTGATCGAAGGTGGGCGATTCATCGTAGTAAACCGACATAGTTTTGAAATGGCATTAAATCGGTAACAGCCATTTTACTCTGCCGGGGCGGTCAATCTTCGGGCAACTGCCCTCGCAGGTAGGCGATGGCGATCTGCGTACGGTTGCGCAGGTCCATTTTGGCCAGGATCGAGCTGATGTGGTTGCGCACGGTGCCTTCGCCCATGTAGGCTGTGGCGGCGATCTCCCTGTTGTCGAGACCGCGGGCGATGAGCTCGGCGACTTCGAACTCGCGGTCGGTCAGACCGGCAAAGGCCGCGGGCCGGCGGGTCGCACCGGCTTCAGCGTCCGCCCCATCAAAGTCGACATCCTCGATCGCCTTACCCTCGAGCACGCGTTTACCGTCCATGACCTGCGCCAACGCCGGTGGAATGGCGGAGACATCGGTTTTGATCAGATAGCCGCGGGCGCCCAGTTTAAGCGCCGACACAATGTACTCGTCATCCGAGAATGTCGTCAGAAACACCACGCGCGCCGCAGGGTCGCGCTCAAGGATCTCGCGTGCCGCCGAAAGTCCGTCGCGCCCCGGCATCTGAATGTCGAGCAGCGCGATGTCGGGCGTGTGCTCAGCGTAGAGCGCGACCGCGTCGTCGCCATTGGCGCCGGTACCCACCACCTCGATCTGCGGCTGGGCGCCTAGGATAATCTTGAGTGAATCGACTACCAAGTGGTCGTCATCGACAACTATGAGCCTCATCGGTCCTCATCTCCTTGCTGTTTGGGAACGGTGGCAAACACGCGCCAGCCGCCGGCGCCGGCGCGCGGACCGGCGGTGAAGGTGCCGCCAAGCGCCTCGATGCGCTCGCGCATGGAGACGAGCCCCATGCCCTCCGCGGCGCCACGGCCGATTGCTTGGACCCCGCCCACGCCATCGTCGGTAACGATGAGCTGGTAAAACGACGGATGCTCCATGCATCGTGCGGTGACGGTCTGGGCGCAAGCGTGGCGCATGGTGTTGGAGAGCGCCTCGCGCAGGACCGCCGCAAAGCAGTTGGCGACGTTGGCGGGCGCATGCTCGGCCAAAACTTCAAGCTCAATCTGTGGGCCGCTGTCCGAGCGTACGCCTTCAACGATGCGCTCGAGCTGCACGGAGAGGTTGGTTGCATTGTCGTTGAGCGCGTGGACGCTGGCGCGCACGAGCTGGAGCGCCTCGTCAACCGTGCGTTTGACATCGGCGAAATCGGCGGCGACGCCGGGCTCGTTGGCGTGGACCACGCGCAAGGCTTCGGTTTGGAGCGAAGCGCGCGTGAGCTGGTGGCCCACGTTATCGTGGATCTCGCGCGCGATGCGGGCGCGTTCGGCGAGCGTTGCGAGCTCGACTTCGTAGTCCTGGCGGTCGGCGAGGTCGCGGTTGCGTGCCTCGAGTACCAGGGCGCGTTCTTGCAGCTTGTCGCGGGTGCGACGCATGCGATCCTGTTCGCGCTCCAGCTGCGCGGTGCGCAGCGACAGCAACGTGGCAGCGATCGAAAGGATGGCGGTTAGCAACAGCGTTCGGGTGGTGAGCACGCCGCCACGAAGGTCCGCGACAAGCGCGCAGACAAACACGGCGCCAATCGCCAGCGCGGGCCAGATGCGTTCACGGCGCACGCGTCGCGCGATGTCATAGAAGGCAAGGGGTGCGAACGGCATAAATGGCGGCACGAAGACGGCAGCGATGATGTAAGCGTAGCTCGCGGCCTCGCTCGCGCGATGGGCGTGTTCTTCTCGTGCGACTTCCGACGCCGAGGTGGCCATAACGCCAAGGCAAAACGCCACAACCAGACGAGCGTCCACGGCAAGACCCATGGCGGCCGCAATACAGCACGCCAGCACAATCGATTTGTCGAAAAGCCTGTTCATACGGGTATTGTACGCGATGCTGCGCGCGGGGGAGGCGCCGCCCGGGGCAACCGTGACATTCCTCCCGCGCGGCAAAGCGGCGTCGATCGCTCGCGCGAGCGGGGGTTTCGCCTCTGCCCCCTCGCACTCGTGACAAAGCTCACTGGTGCGCGCCGTCCTCTCCTGCGATGATGCAATCGTACCGGGCCACGACCAACAGAAGGGCCGCCTCATGACAGATATCGTCCACGTCGAAAACCTCGTCAAGCGCTACGACGATCTTATCGCGCTCGACCACTTTAACCTGAGTATTGCCCCTGGCGAGATCTTTGGCCTGCTGGGCCCCAACGGCTCGGGCAAGACCACGTCCATCAACTGCATCCTGCAGCTGCTCGCTTACGACAAGGGCACCATCGAGCTGTTCGGCGAGCCCATGACGCCCACCCGCTACGACCTTAAGCGTCGCGTCGGCGTGGTGCCACAGCAGGTGGCGGTGTTTGACGAGCTCACCGTGCGCGAAAACATCGACTATTTCTGCAGCCTCTACGTCAACGACCGCAAGCGCCGCCGCGCGCTGGTGGACGAGGCGATCGACTTTGTCGGCTTGGGCGACTTTACCAAGTTTCGCCCCGGAAAGCTCTCGGGCGGCTTGGCACGCCGTCTCAACATTGCCTGCGGCATCGCGCACAAGCCCGAGCTCATCTTCTTTGACGAGCCCACAGTGGCAGTCGATCCGCAGAGCCGCAACGCCATTCTGGAGGGCATCTGCCGCCTGCGCGACGAGGGCGCCACGGTGGTGTATACCAGCCATTACATGGAGGAGGTCGAGCAGATCTGCAGCCGCATCATGATCATGGACGGCGGCCGCGTGCTGGCGCAGGGCACCAACGACGAGCTCAAGCGCATGATTCAGATGGGCGAGCGCGTGACCGTCGAGGTCGGCGCCGTCGAGCCCGCCACGGTCGAGCGGCTGCGCGCTCTGGAGCACGTGCTTTCGGTTGAGCTGTCCGGCGGCGAGCTCATCTGCACCTGCGAGGCGAGCCCACATAATCTGGTCGACATCCTTGACACGCTGCGCGCCGCCGACGTGGCACTCGGTCGCGTGTGGAGCGAGCCGCCGACCCTCAACGACGTGTTCCTCGAGATCACCGGCCGCGAGCTACGCGACTAGGGGGCAGCCATGATCAACACCATCATTATCACGGTCAAGACGCTGCTGCGCCGGCCGAGCACATGGGTCTGGGGCGCGCTCTTTCCCATTGCGCTTTCCACGATGTTCATGTTTATGTTTGCGAACCTCAGCTCCGACGGCAAGGTCGATCCGGTGCCGGTAGCCGTTGTCGCCGACGAGGCCTGGGACGCTTCGACCTTTAAGGACGTGGCGACGTCGCTTGCCAAGGAGGGCGACGACCAGCTGCTTAAGATCCACGAGTGCGACGACGCGGCCGAGGCGAACCATGCGCTCAAGTCCGGCGAGGTTGCGGGCGTCTACACGGTCGACGACGCGGGCGCGCCCAAGCTTACGTTGCTTTCGAGCTACGATAGCTCGCGCGCCAGTACGGTGCTCACCGACCGCAGCATCCTGGAGACGGTGGCGAGCTCGTATACGCAAAATGCCGAGCTCATGCGCCAGATTGCCCAGGACAACCCGGCGGCGCTCGCCGACCCGGAGGCGGTTGCGCGCGCCCTGTCGCTTAAGGGCGGCACTCGCCGCGTGAGCCTTACGCGCACCACGCCCGACGGTACGACCATCTACTATTACGCGCTCTTTGGCCTGGTCGCGATGATGTCTTCCGAGTTTGCGGCCCTGGCCGTCGTCGATCTGCAGCCCAATCTGTCCGGCCTCGGCGCGCGCCGCTGCGTGGGCGGCGTCTCCAAGACGGCGCCGCTGGCCGGCATTTTTGTCGGCTCGTGGCTGGTCTCATTTGCCTCGATGGCGATCGCGATCGGCTACGTGCGCCTGGTGGTCGGCATCGACTTTGGCGGGCGCGAGGGGCTGTGCCTGGCGGGCGGCACCGCATCTGCGCTTGCTGCCACGGGCCTGGGGCTTTTTGTGGGGACGCTTCCCGTTAAGGGCGGCAAGGCGTCCAAATCGGGCATCCTCACGGGCTTTGCCACCACGTGCGCCCTGTTCGCCGGACTCTACGGCGAGCCGGCGATGGCGCTTGCCGACGATGTTGCCCGCGCCTGTCCGGCCGAGTGCTGGCTCAACCCCGTCAAGCTCATCTGCGATATGTTCAACCGCCTGTATTTCTTTGAGGATCTGGGTCCCTTTGTCGTTCGCGCCGGTGCGCTTGTCCTCATGGCCCTGGTGTTTGTCGCCGCCGCTACGCTGATCTTTGGAAGGAGCCGCTATGAGCACCTTTAAGACCGCGCTTCGCATGGCGCTCGCGCACCCGTTCTACCTGCTCATCTACACGGTGTTCATTTCACTCATGGGCGTGTTCATTGCGGCCTCGGTCAGCTGGAACTCGTCGCAGCTGACCGAGTACAAGCCCTACGACGCCAACGTGATTGTGGTCGACCGCGACGGCAGCGATCTTTCGCGTGCGCTTACCAGGCACCTGGGTTCGCGCTTTGACCTGGTCACGGGCGTCGGCGACGACACGTACGACCTTGCGGACGCGCTCTCCAAGAGCAACAGCGCCAAGGGCAGCGCCGACTGCGTGTTCTTTATCCCGGAGGGGTTTGAGGACGATCTTGTTGCGGCCGCCCGTGCGGGGGAGGACTTGCCCAAGCTCGATGTGACCTACGGTTCCGGCACCATGGCGGCGGCGCTTTCGTCTGCCGAGGTTTCGCGGTGGATCTCGCTCGCGGGCGCTGCGGCGGTGCTTGAGCCTGCTGCCTCCGGGGCCAGTGTCGCCAAGACCGCCGAGCACGCCGCCGCAAAGCGCGCGGAGGTCCAGATCGAGCAGGTCAAGGTTGACTCGACTGCCGCAGCCACGCTCGAGTCGTACTTCAACTTTGGCGCGTACGCGATCATCTCATCGGTCATCGTTTCGGTGGGACTGGTGTTTTCGGGTATGAACGAGCCCGAGCGCGTGCGCCGCATGGAGGCCGGCCCGGTCTCCGAGCGCCAGCGTTCGCTTGCTGTGTTCGCGGCTGCCGCGGTGCTTACCGTCTGCATCTGGTTCGTGTCGAGCATGGTGGGTGTCGTGGGCTTTGCCGGCGCGGTCGCCGAGGTCGGTGTGGGTCGCGTGTGCCTGGCGCTGGCGGCGACGCTTGCCCTGGCGTGCACGCCGCTGGCCGTTGGCTTTACCCTGTCGAGCTTGGGCGCGCGCGAGGAGCTGATCAACGGCGTGGGCAACTTACTCGGCATGCTCATGACGTTTTTGGGCGGCGCCTGGATGCCGCTGTCGCTCATGGGCTCGGCCGTGCAGACGGTGGCGCACTTTGTGCCGACGTTTTGGGTGAACGACGCGATCGGCAAGGCGCTTGCCTCGGATCTAACGGCCACCGTGTTGGGCGACATCGCCTGCGACCTGGGCGTCACGGTGCTCTTCGCCGCCGCCATCGCCGCCGTAGGCCTGGCCCTCACCCGCGCCAAATCCCACGCCTAGCTACCTGGTCATCGGGGACGTTCTTAAACGGCTAGTCATCGGAGGCAGTCTTTGTCGATTCGCCGGCCCGCCGGTCGTGCCGGCAAGGACTGTCCCAATATGTCGGCACTTGGGGACGTTCCTTTCCTGCCGGCACTTGGGGACAGTCCCGGCATTCATTGGGGACAGACTTAAATGAGTGGTTTCAGTCATTTAAGTCTGTCCCCAATGAGTACCCAATGACTGGTTTGGAAAAAATCGCGCCTGTCGCTTAAAAATAGTTCGCCTGGGTTTACTATTACCCTAGAAAAGTAGCAGAAGGCTAACAACGGGGGATAGCATGTCGACAAAGCAAGCCTATGTCCAGGTCAGCGGGCTCAGGAAACACTACGGCGACGGTGATGCGCGCCTGACGGTACTCGATGGCATCGACACGTCCATCAACCGCGGCGAGATCTGCGTCATGCTGGGGCCCTCGGGCTCGGGCAAGTCGACCTTTCTCAACCTGATCGGCGGCCTGGAGGATGCCGACGGTGGCTCCATCATGGTGGACGGCTGCGCCCTCACGGTGCTCAAACCTACCGATCTGGGCGAGTATCGCCGCCGTGAGCTGGGTTTTGTCTTCCAGTTCTACAACCTGGTGCCCGATCTCACCATCAAGGAGAACATCGAGGTCACGGCGCACCTGTCCAAAAACCCGCTCAATGTCGACGACCTGCTGCGTTCGCTGGGCCTCTACGAGCACCGCAACAAGTTCCCGCGCCAGGTCTCGGGCGGCCAACAGCAGCGTTGCGCCATCGGCCGCGCACTCGTCAAAAACCCGGGCCTGCTGCTGTGCGACGAGCCCACCGGCGCGCTTGACTACAAGACATCCAAGGAAATCTTGCAGCTCATGGAGGATGTTAACCGCACCTACGGCTGCACCATCATCATCGTCACCCACAACGCCGCCATCGCCCGCATGGCCAACCGCGTGCTGCGCCTGCGCGACGGCCGCATCGTCGAGGATGGGCTCAACGAGTCGCCCGTTGCGGCCGCCGAGCTCGATTGGTAGGCGATGCCATGACACCTCTCGCAAAGCGACTCCCGCGCGAGCTGCGCCGCAATATCGGCAAGTACCTGGGCATCTTTTTGCTTATGTGCGGGAGCATCGCTCTCACCTCGGGCTTTTTGCTCGCGGCGCATTCCATCGGTTGCCTTATCGACGACATGCGCGATGCGTACACGATTGAGGACGGCCGCGTGACCACCTCCTTCGAGGCTACCGACGACCAGCTCAAGGCAGCCGAGGATGCAGCCGACGACGTCGGCGGCGTCACGCTCTACAAGAATTTCTCCATCGACGCCATCATCAAAAAGACCGCCGGCGACGACGGCACCAAGCGCACGTTGCGCACCTATGCGCACCGCACCAAGGTCGATATCGCGTCCTACTGCGAAGGCAAGCAGCCCAAGACGGACGATGAGGTGGCTATCGACCGAGTTTTTGCCACCAACAACGACCTTGTCGTGGGCGATAAGGTTGAGCTTGAGGGCCGCACCTACACCATCTGCGGCATCATGACCCAGCCCGATAGCCAGGCGCTGTTCCTCAACAATTCGGACTTTACGGTGAACACCATCACCTATGGTGTGGCCGAGGTCACCGACGCCGGCTTTGCCGCGCTCGAGGATGCCGGTGGTGCACCTGCCTACACCTACTCCTTTGCTTTTACCGATCGCGACCTCCCCACCGCGGATCGCATCGATGCGGAGCAGGATATGGTCGAGGTGCTGACCGATGCCGATGCGCGCGTGGACGATCTGATCGACGCCGATTCCAACCAGGGTATTGGCTACGCGCGCGACGACGTAGACGGCGACTCCATGATGTGGATGACGCTGCTCAACATTATCATCGTGATCATGGCGTTCGTCTTTGTGGTCCTTACCGACGCCACCATCGAGGAGGAGAGCGCCATCATTGGCACGCTGCTCGCCAGCGGCTATCGCCGCCGCGAGATCGTGCTGCACTACCTGGCACTTCCCGCCATCGTGGGCGTGGTCGCGGCGCTTTTGGGCACCGCGCTCGGCGTCGCGTTCTTTACCGAGCCCATGCGCGGCCTCTATTACGGTTCGTACAGCCTGCCTCCCTTCCAGGTGTACTGGAGCTGGGAGATTTTTGTGAAGTGCGCCGTGGTTCCCGCTGCCGCGCTCATCCTCATCACGCTGGTGGGCCTGCTTCGCAAGATGGGCAAGACGCCGTTGCAGTTCCTTCGTCACGAGGCGAGCGGCAAATCGGGCACCAAGCGCGGCCTGCAGCTGCCGGAGCGCATGGGCTTTGTCTCGCGCTTTCGCCTGCGCATCTTCCTGCGCAACCTGGGCAACTTCGCCACGCTCTTCGTGGGCATTGCGTTTGCCTCGCTGCTGCTGCTCTTTGGCCTGGCGATCCTGCCCACGATGACGCACTATGCGGACAACCTGGAGACAAGCCTGGTCGCCGAGCACCAGTACACGCTCAAGGCTCCGCTAGAGCTTGAGGGTACTGCCGAGGAGCGCGGGCAGTGGGCGGCGCTCGAGCGCTTGCAGTCGATTGACGGCGCGCTGCTCTCCGCCGCCCAGGATGCCGATGACGAGCTTGACGACGCGGCCGATGCGGCGCAGACGGCAGCCGATGCCGCGACCGCGTCTCCGTCTGCCGAGAGCCTGGCCGCGGCGCAGGACGCGCTCGCCAAGGTCCAGGACAAGAAAGATGCGCTTTATGCGCGCCTCGATGACCTTGCCGATGCCCTCGGCTGCGACCGCGATGAGGCCATCGACCTGATCGACAAGGCCTCTAAGATCGACACCGACAACGACGACATTCACCCGATCAACACGACCGACAACGGCGCGGGCGCAATCGCGCAGGCCGAGAAATATGCCGTTTACCAGCTGCAATACGACCGCGGCGAGGGAAACGGCACAGAGGCCATCTCTGTCTACGGCATTTCATCTCATTCGCGCTATTGGAAAGACCTCAACGTCGGCGACGGGCGCGTCGTCTTTGGCGGCGGTCTGCTCGATAAGTTTGGCTGGAGCGAGGGCCAGAAGGTCGAGCTTCGCGACAAGTACGAGGCTCGGGATTATTCTCTTGAGTACGCGGGTAAGGACTGCATCTGGGGTTCAAAGTCGGACATGAATATCTATATGAGCATCGATGACTTTAACGAGCTGTTCGGCAACGACGCCGCCTACTTTAACGGCTATGTGAGCGACGAGAAGCTCGACCTCGATGCTCGTTACTTTGCCGGTGACACCACGCCCGACGACATGCGCGCCGTGGGTGACCAGTTCATCGGCATGATGAGCAAAATGATCGGCATGATGGTCGGGCTCGCGGTGTTTATCTTCCTGCTGTTTATGTACCTGCTGACCAAGGCGGTGATCGACCACAGCGCCCGTTCGATCAGCTACATGAAAGTCTTTGGCTATCGCGATAGCGAGATCTCGCATCTGTACATCCGCTCGATCACGCTGTGCGTGGCGGCGTCGCTCGTGCTGAGCCTGCCGGTCATTATTGGCTCGCTCACGGCCATCTTCCGCTCGATGCTGCTCGCCTACAACGGCAATATCGAGATCTACGTGCCCGCTTGGTCCATGGCTGCATGCATCGGCATCGGCTTTGCGACCTACCTGGTCGTGGCGCTGCTGCACACGCGCTCTATCAAGCGCGTCAGCCTGGCCGAAGCCCTCAAGGTGCAGGAGTAGTCATTGGGGACGTTCTTAAACGACTAGTCGTTGGGGACAGTCTTTGCCGGATCGCCGGCTCGCTGGCCGGGCGGCAAGCACTCATTTAAGTCTGTCCCCAATGAGTGCCTAGCGACTCGGCGTTGCGCTTGACTTCAACCCCACTTCAACGGGTACCATCCTCTATGTCTGTAACGCCATATAGACCGAGGGGATAGATCTATGACCGCAACCGCACCCGCAGCACCGGCAAAGGTGTACTTCACCAACCTGCGCACGCATGCTCGCGAGAGCCAGCTCGACAAACTCAAACGCCTCATTCGCCGCGCCGGCATTGAGCAGATCGACTTCGAGAACAAGTTCGTCGCTATCAAGATTCACTTTGGCGAGCTGGGTAACCTGAGCTTTCTGCGCCCAAACTACGCCCGCGCCGTCGCAGACGTCGTGAAGGAGCTGGGCGGCAAACCCTTCCTCACCGACTGCAACACGCTCTATGTGGGCAGCCGCAAAAACGCGCTCGAGCACATCGACACCGCCTACCAGAACGGCTTTACCCCGTATGCCACGGGTTGCCAGATCATCATCGCCGACGGCCTCAAGGGCACCGACGAGGCGCTCGTTCCGGTCGAGGGCGGCGAGTACGTGCGCGAGGCAAAGATCGGCCAGGCACTCATGGACGCCGACATCGTGATTAGCCTCACCCACTTTAAGGGCCATGAGCAGGCCGGCTTTGGCGGCGCCATGAAGAACCTGGGTATGGGCGGCGGTAGCCGTGCCGGCAAGATGGAGCAGCACGCCGCTGGCAAGCCGAACGTCGCGACCGAGCACTGCGTTGGCTGCCGTGCCTGCGAAAAGATCTGCGCGCACGACGCCATCTCGTTTGACGATGCCCGCGAGCGCGAGCTTGCCAACGGTAACACCCGCACGGTGCACGTGGCCGCCATCGACCACGATCGCTGCGTGGGCTGCGGACGCTGCATTGCGGCATGCAACCAGGACTGCATCAAGCCCGGCTATGACGCCGCGGCCGACGTGCTCAACTGCAAGATCGCCGAGTACACTAAGGCCGTCGTCGACGGCCGTCCGAGCTTCCATATCTCGCTTGCCATGGATATCAGCCCCAACTGCGATTGCCATCCCGAAAACGACACGCCTATCGTTAACGATATCGGCATGTTCGCGAGCTTTGACCCGGTCGCCATCGACCAGGCCTGTGCCGATGCCGTCATGGCATCCGAGCCGCTGCCCAACACCGAGCTCACCGACAGCGCCGCCAAGATGGAGCATAACCACGAGCATCTGGAGGGCGAGCAGGCCAAGGACCCCTTCTGCATCACGCATCCCGACACCGACTGGCGCGCCTGTATCGCACACGCCGAGAAGATTGGCCTGGGCACGAGCAAGTACGAGCTCATCGAGGTCAAGTAGCGCCTAGTTATTGGACAAATGAAGCGCTTTTCTGGCGCAAGTAGAGCAAAAGCCGCCCGTGGGCACAGCGCTCACGGGCGGCTTTCCGGAAGTATGCGGCAAATTTCGAGACCGCCGAGCACACGACGTTTTTTGGCAACAAAACCCCTGATAAATTGTTGGTAAAACTGCGGTCTGGACGGGCTTCCCGAGATTTTCCCCGCACTTCCGAAAATAGGGGGCCAGATAGACCAGTAAACCGTACTATTTGCTTAAAAATTCTTGTCGAGGAACTCGTCGACCGTATTCCAGTAGAGCTCGGGGTCAACTTGCGCGCTCTTGGCGTGGGTGGCGCCATGGATGGTGAGCTTTTGCTTGACCTTGCTGGCGCACACGTCGTAGTTTTGGTCGAGCATGTCGTACGGCACAAAGGTGTCCTGGTCGCCGTGGATGAACAACATGGGAACCGTCGCGTGTTTGAGTTGCTCCACACTGCTCGCCTTATGAAAGTCGTAGCCCGCGCGCACGTTGCACACCAAGTTTGCTACATCGAGCAAGGGAAAACTGGGCAGGCCAAATACATCCTTGAGCTGCAGGGAAAACTCGTCCCAAACGCTTGTATAGCCGCAGTCCTCGATAATGCATTTCACATTTGCGGGCAGAGATTCCCCCGCTACGTTCATGGCAGTCGCCGCGCCCATCGACTCGCCAAAGACCAGGATGCGCGCCTTGGGATCGGCCGCAACAATCCGCCCGATCCACGCGACGACATCGAGTCGCTCGGGCCAGCCCATGCCGATGTAGTCACCGCCGGAACGCTCGTGGGCGCGGGCGGCGGGTGCGAGTACGTTCATGCCGCGGTCGTGGAATCGCTTGACGTATCGGGCCATACCGATGGGCTCGTTGGTATATCCATGCAGGCAGACGGCGTAGTCGTGCGTGCTCTCCGACGCAGCAAAATACCAGGCGGCAAGCTCGGTCCCGTCATCTGCGGTGAGGCTGCTGCTCTCGCGATTCTCTTTAAACCACGCCCGCGCCTCGGTTCCCTCGGCATCCGGCTGCTCACTTTCTTTGCCGTCCTTGCCGTCCTGCATCATCTTCATGGTGTATGGCGCGCGGGGATTCAGCGCGAAGTCAAACAGAAAGTTGCCGGCAAATCCGAGCAGCGCAATGACAACCACCAGCGCAACGACGCCGGCTATCTTGAGCTTTCGATGGGAACGTGCGTTTTGAGACATAAGAAGCTTTCCTATAAGATGTTAATACATCAACATTTAATGCAAGCGCATTATGGACGTTCACCGTTGATGCGTCAACAGGCAAAGAATGGGTAAACAAAGGGTCACGTATGGTGCAAATTTCGCACGCACCCAGACGCTTTGATATAGTGTTGAGAACTCTTTACGTTGGAGGATGTAACCGGCATGTCCGATTCGAGCGACAGTTCCAAGCCGCGACCCAAGGCCGCGGCCGTTCCGCACTACACGGTGGGCGAGGAGATTATGAACTCCGTCACCCATGGTGTCGGCTGCTTGCTGGGTATTGCGGGTCTGGTGCTCCTGATCGTATTCGCTGCACTGCGCGGCGGTGGCCCGGCCCACATGGCCGCGGCAATTGTCTATGGCGTCAGCATCATCCTCGAATACCTAGCCTCCACGCTCTACCATGCGATTCAACCCGCGCGCGCCAAGCGCGTGTTTCGCATCATCGACCACAGCTGCATCTACCTGCTCATAGCCGGCAGCTATACGCCGTTTTGCCTCATCACGCTCGCAAACGACGGCGGCGCTGCGCTGTTCTTCGCCGTATGGGCCATCGCCATTATCGGCATCGCCCTCGAGTGCTTTATGCGCGAGCGTCAACCGCACTGGGTATGCGGCCTGGTCTACCTGCTGATGGGCTGGCTTGTCGTCTTTAAGCTGCCCGAGCTCGTATCGCTGCTCAACCCCGTGGCGCTTGCCCTGCTCGCCGTCGGCGGCGTGTGCTACACCGTGGGCGTGCCGTTCTACATCGCCAAAAACGTGCGCTATCTGCACAGCGTGTTTCACCTGTGGGTGCTCGCCGGCAGCATCTTCCAGTTCATGGCGGTGATTCTCTTCGTAATCTAGCGATCGCGTCTGTGCCCGCGGACCTATCCAAGCGGCCGCCGGGCGCAACTGCCCTATCCGTCACCTACGCTTACTACCCAACGTCCCGAATCTTGGAGGTTCGAGAAACTCCCGATGGACATAACCATCTCCCTTATCACCACCCTCGTTTTGACCCTCATCAACGGCTACTTCTCTATGTCCGAGATGGCGCTCACCACGGCCAAGCGCGCCGTGCTGGAGCATGAGGCCGAGGAAGGCGACAAGCGCGCCGAGCGTGCCATTAAGCTGGCCGCCGACTCCGACCAGCTGCTCGCCACCATCCAGGTCGCCATCACGCTCGTGGGCTTCGCCTCGTCCGCCGTCGCCTCGACGAGCCTGTCCGACCCGCTTGCCACGTGGCTCATGAGCTTTGGCATCGCGCCGCTCTCCGCCATCGCGCGCGGCCTGGCGCCGGTCATCATCACCGTCGCGGTCGCCTTCGTGTCCATCGTGATCGGCGAGCTCGTCCCCAAGCGCATCGGCCTGGCCAATGCCGAGGGCGTGTCCAAGCAGGTCGTGGGCCCGCTTTCCGTGTTCCAGAAGATCGCCCGTCCGCTCGTGTGGCTGACTGGCGCTTGCTCCGATGGCCTGGCCCGCATCTTGCGTATCAAGAGTGCCGACGACCGTCAGAACGTCTCGGAAGAAGAGATCAAGTACATGGTCTCGGAGCAGGACGACCTGCTCGACGAGGAAAAGCGCATGATCCACGAGATCTTTGACCTGGGCGACACCGTTGCCCGCGAGGTCATGGTGCCGCGCGTGGACACCACCATGTGCGAGGACGACGAGACGGTCGCCAGCGTGCTATCCACCATGCGCCAGACCGGCTTCAGCCGCATCCCCGTCTATCACGAGGACCCCGACAACGTCGCGGGCATCGCGCACATCAAGGACCTGATCCAGCCCGCGCTCGACGGCAAGGGCGACCAGCCCATCGCCGGCTTTTTGCGCGACGCCACCTTTGTGCCCGACACCAAGGACATCCTGCCGCTGCTGTCCGAGATGCAGACCTCGCACGACCAGATCGTGGTCGTCGTGGATGAGTACGGCGGCACGGCCGGCATCATCACCATCGAGGACATCGTCGAGGAGATCGTGGGCGAGATCGAGGACGAGTTCGACCCCGACAACAAGTACCTCACGCGCCTTTCGCGCCGCGAGTGGCTCGTTGATGGGCGTTTTTCGTGCGATGACGCGATTGAGCTTGGTTGGCCGCTTGAGGAAAGCGATGATTATGAGACCATCGCCGGCTGGATTTTGGAGCTTTGCGACTCGGTGCCCGACATCGGAGAGGTGTTTGAGGTCGCGGGGTACAAGTTTAAAGTGCAGTCGATGCGTGGCCAGCGCATCTCGCTCATTCGCGTGATCGCTCCGGCCGAAACCGATAAGAAGGATTCCGAGTCTTCGGTAGACGAGCCGACGACGTCGGGTGCGGGCTCTGTGGACTCGCACGATGGCGACGAGTAGGACAAGGAAGAGTAGGGGAGAGTTATGGCAGGCCTGTTCAACATCCTTAAGGTCACCGTCAGTGAGGACAAGATCTGCGCGCATGTGCTGGTGAACCCCGGCATGCCGCTCATGACCTCGGAGGACATCGAGGCCACGGCGCGCGTGTACTACCTGGTGCCCGCGATTGCCAAGCACCTGTGCCTGGGCGATTCCGGCCGCGAGTTCCAGGACTGCATGGGTCAGACCGAGCTCTGCCATCTGCTTGAGCATGTGACGGTCGAGCTCATGAACGAGACCGGTCTTGCCGGTAGCATCTCGTGCGGCCGCACGCGCGTAAGCGAGCATGACGAGCGTGTCTTTGAGGTCGAGCTTTCGTGCCCCGACGACGCACTGGCCATCGGTGCGCTGTCGTCGGCCACCTTTATGATGGACTGGGCGTACCTGCACGCCGACCAGCCTGCCCCCGACGTGGAAGGCACGGTCGCGGGCCTGCGCAACCTGGTGCTGGGCATGCGCGCCGAGGCCGAGGGCAAGGATCCTCACGAGGCCGTCGCTGCTGCGAACGGCGAAGATGCTGCCGAGGACGAGGGCGCTGACGAGGGCGATGTGCCGGTCGACGCCGAGCCCGTTGCCGATGCGACCGCCGAGCCCGTTCCCACCGAGCCCCAGGGCGTCCCCAACTTTGACGACGAGCCCCAGGTGGCGATTGATACCGAGGGCGCGGTTGCCGAGAACCACGAGGCCTCCGCTGCCGTCTTTGGCGGTGCGGCGACGGTTCCGGCAGGACCTGCGCATGAGGGCGGCCTGCCGCTCGTGGACGGCGCCGGCGAGGACCCGGGTGCCACGGTGGCCATGCCGGCTATGCCTCAGGAGTAGGCCTACGCGTTTATCACCATCACGTACCTGCGTCTTTGCCGTACGCAGATGAGCGGAGCGGCAAGTGATGCGCTGCGGGTATAATGGACAGCATTCAAACGGTGGGCACCGACGTGCCCGCAGGAGAGGAATGATCATGGGTAAGACTTTCAGCTTTGTCTCCGGCGCACTTTTTGGTGCTGCTGCCGGCGCTATTATCGGTGTTGCTCTGGCCCCGCGCTCGGGCGCCGAGACCCGCGCCATGGCTGCCGATATCGCCAACGACGCCTGGGACAATATGCGCGACACCTACGAGCACAGCGCCGAGGAGGCCCGTGCCGCGGTGAATGACTTTGGCCCGATGGTCGACGCCAAGACCGACGACCTGCGCGCCAAGGTCGACCTGGCCCGCGAGCGCATGGACCAGCTTCGCGAGCAGCTCAACGACGCTATCTCGGGCGGCAACGTGACGCCCGCTGCCGACGTCGTGGTCGAGAACGTCGCCGAGGCCGACACCGAGGCCACGGAGCCCTCGACCGAGGCATAATGCGCGCAGGGGATTTTGTCGGCGTCAAGGTTTATCGTAAGCCTGCCGAAGACAAGCGCACCAAAAAGGACGGCACGCCGCGCAGCCCTAAAAAGCTCGGCAAGATTCACTTTCCCGTCTTTACCCCGGGCGGCACGCGCGTGGTGGGCTTTATGGTCCGCCAGTCCGATATCGCGGGTATGATCGAGCGTCCCGACCGCTTTGTGGCGCTCGATGCCATCGGCGTCTATGAGGGTGCCGTCGCGGTCGACGACGTCAAGGGCACCTACGATGCCGCCGCGGCCAAGCGCCTCGATATCAACCTGGACGATTGCATCATCTGGGTTGGCATGGACGTGCGCACGGAATCGGGCGATGTCGTGGGCTACTGCTCGGACGTTGAGTTCAAGCCGCGCTCGGGTATTGTGCAGATGTTCTACGTGACCGCCGGTGCCGCTTCGAGTGTGCTGGTGGGCGACACGCAGGTGCCGCCGACGATGCTGCGCGGCTACGAGAACGGCGCGATGATTGTCTCGGACGAGGTCAAGACGCTCGGGTATTCGGGCGGCGCGGCCGCCAAGGCTGCCGAGGCCAGTGTCGTGGTGGGCGATAAGGTCAAGAAGGGCGCCAAGGTGCTCGATGACAAGGGATCGGTCGCCGTGGACAAGGGCAGCCGCGCACTGGGCAAGCAGCTCGGCAAGACGCGCGGTATGTTCAAGGCCTTTAAGGACGAATATCAAAAGGCGAGCGGGGGCTCGTCAAAAGCTAGCAAATAGAGACGTACCAAATGATGGGAGGCGAGCCGGAGACATGTTGCTCCGGCTCGCTGTGTTTATGGGGGAGGGCACATGCGCCAAAACGGATCTAACTTAAACGGGCGCTCGGGTGCGCGTCCGACGGCGCGCCGCGACCTGGGGCAGCTGCCCAGCGGTCAGCGCCGTCGCCGCCGTAAGCCCGGCGTGATGTACCTCAACCATAGCCGCGGGTTTAGCGACCGCAGCGCGCGCATCGGCAACGGGCGCTCGCCGCGCCGACCGTCCCGTCTGCCCTATGCGCTCATTGCCGTGGGCTGTGCGCTCGTGCTGTTTATCGCTGCCGTCGTGGGCTACGTCAACCGCAGCGTGGACGTGGAACTCAACGGGCAAAAGACCGCGGTGCGCGTGGGCTCTACGCTGCAGAATCTCATCGACGACCAGGAGTTGACCGATACCTACGACGCAGGCGACCTGCTGGCCGTCGATGACAGCGTGCTCAAGCGCCATGGCGGCGAAAAGCTGTCGGTTAAGGTGGACGGCAAGCGCATAAAACAGGGCAAGTGGGATAGCCGCGAACTTGAGGGCGGCGAGAAGGTGACGGTCAAGGATGGCCGTAACACCTACGAGAAGCACGAGGTTCAGGCTACGGTTATCGAGCCCAAGCTCAAGGTCGAGGGCACGGGCGCTATCGAGTATGTGCAGACATGGGGTGTCCAGGGCCGCTCCGAGGTGTGGGTTGGTGAGCAGTCGGGCAAGACGCAGGACCGCGGCGAGGTTGTGCCCGCCACCGATTGCGTCGTTGCGTGCGCCAGCGTGGCGCCCAAGGGCAACAAAAAGTACGTGGCGCTGACGTTTGACGAGGGTCCGAGCGGCGCCACCAAACAGATCTTGCAGGTGCTCAAGGAAAAGGGCGTTACCGCGACGTTCTTCCTTTCGGGCGATGCGGCCGAGGCCTCGCCTGCCACGGCCAAGGCGATTGTCGATGCCGGGTGCGAGATCGGATCCAACAGCTACAGCGACGATTCGCTCAAGGGTCAGGACCGTGAGACGGTACGCGAACAGATCACGAAAGGCACCGATGCGATTAAGTCGGCGACCGGCGTGAAGACGATGCTGCTGCGTGCTCCCTACGCTGCCTTTGACGAGCAAAACTGGATTGATGCGATGGACCTGGTCTCCGCCGTGGTCTCGTGGAATATTGACTCGGGCGACTGGCTGCTCAACGGTGCCGACGAGCAGGTCTCAACGGTGCTCGATTCGGTGACGCCGGGCAATATCGTGCTGCTCACCGATAGAGACGAATGCGCCGAGCAGACGCTCGAGGCGCTGCCGCAGATTATCGACGGTCTTGTCGCCGACGGCTACAAGATCGTGACGCTCAGCGACCTGGTCAAGACGGACACATCGCTCAGCAAAAAGCTCACCTCGCTGACGAAGGTCACCATGCCCAAGGACGCCGTGTTCCCCCAACTTGCCGAGGACGATGACACCACAGAGTAGTCATTGGGTAGTCGTTTAAGAACGTCCCCAATGGCTATGTCACGGATACGTCAGCGTTTGGTATGCCTGCAATGTGCAGCGCATAAATTCGATGCCGCAGGGCGATGCTGATGCTATAGTTACTGCGGTTAATGAGGGTCAAGAGAAAGGTTACAGGTGAAATCCAAACCTCGACCATACAGTCGATGACCCCATGCAGGTGCTTTTTGCGCATGCACGGGGTGTAAGCGTCGAGCGGCGTGCCGCCCGCGCATGCGTATACATATCCAGAAGCCCCCGGACGCCGCACGCGCGGCCGCGTCCGGAGGAATAATGATGGGGAGCACCATTGAATTATCTGAGTGAGATGCTCAAATTGCCGGTCTTGGACGTCGACGGCGAAAAGCTCGGCGTGGTCAACGATTTTGGCATTGCAACCGGCGAAGTTTTTCCGCACGTGACGTCGCTCGCGTTCCGCGGTCCCGGCAAGACGCCGTTCATGATCAGCTGGCGCAAATGGGTCGACCGCATCGACGAGACGGGCGTGTATCTCAATACGTCTGCCACCAATATTCGCTTCTCGTACCTGCAGCCGACCGAGCTCCTGCTGGCGCGCGATGTTCTCAATAAGCAGATCGTCGACACGCAGGGCATGAAGGTCGTGCGCGTCAACGACATCAAGTTTTCCATGTCGGGCGAAAATCAGCTGCGCCTGCTGGGTGCCGAGGTCGGCGCCCGCGGTCTGCTGCGTGCAATCAGCCCCGCGCTCGAGCACGTCGTCGAGGGCTTTATGAAGCACCTGGGCAAGCCGTTGAGCGAGGATATTATCGCCTGGTCCTACATGGACCTGCTCGACCGCTCGACCAAGAACATTCAACTCTCGGTGTCGCACAAGACGCTCGGCGAGCTGCACCCTGCCGACATCGCCGACATTATCGAGCAGCTCGACCCGCGCCTACGTGCGCAGGTGTTTGCGCAGCTCGATACCGCCCAGGCAGCCGAGGCCATCTCGGAGTTCGATGACGACGAGCTTATGACCGAGATGCTCGAGGGCCTGTCCGACACGGACGCATCGTCGATGCTGGCCATGATGGACCCGGACGATGCAGCCGACCTGATCGACGAGCTCGATTACGAGAAGGCCGAGAAGCTCCTGCGCCTGATGGGCGTCAAGGAGGAGAAGGCGATTCGTAACCTGCTGGGGTATGAGGACAACACCGCCGGCCGCATCATGACCTCGGAGTTTGTCTCCCTGCCCGCCACGGCAACGGTCGGTGACGCCATCGAGGCGATTCGCGAGCTCGACGAGGACTTCGAGAGCGTCTACTACGTCTATACCGAGGATCCGAGCGGCATGCTGACCGGCGTGCTTTCGCTGCGCACGCTGATCGTAGCCGACCGCGACGCCACGCTGGGTCAGCTGGCCTATCGCGACCTGGTCTATGTGTCGCCCGACGAGGACCAGGAAGACGTGACGGACGAGATGACCAAGTATGACCTGGTCGCTATCCCCGTCTGCGACGAGAACCGTCATATCCTGGGTATCGTAACCTTCGACGACGCCATGGACGTTATCGCCGAGGAGCATCAGGAGGACCTGCAGATCGCCGGTGTCGGCTCGGGCGACAGCGCGTCGGACGACTCGACGAACGTGCTCAGCTGGTTCGTGCATCGCCAGTACTGGGTTGTTGTATGGGGCATCGCGTCGTGCATCATGGCGACCGTGCTGGGGACGGCGCTCGGCTCTGCGCATCTGGTGGTGTTCCCCATGTGCGCCATGCCGCTCGTGCTGCTGGCGGCCTCGCGCATGGTGTCGTTCGTCAAGAACTACTTCCTGGAGTATGACGGTCACGACGACGAGCCCAAGCCGTATCTGGGGTTCTTCTTCCAGAGCACGGGCATGGGCCTGATTCTGTCACTCGTGACCTACCTGTGCGCCCAGCTGGTGCGCACCGCTGCGTTCCTCGATGCGCCCATGTTTGAGGAGCAACTCTTTACCGGGTGCTTTAATATCGCTGCCATCATTTGCCTGGTTGGCAACATGAGTGCCGTGATTTACCTGATGGTGCTGTTCTGGCGTGACGAGCATGACCTCAACACGTCGGGCACCGCCATGAACGTTATTGCCGTCATGATCTCGTGTGTGGCGTATTGCATCGCCGCGGTGCTGCTCGCCATGTCAGTCATGGGTTAGGTGGTCGCGTGCAAAATACCAAGCAAAAGTCGGGCACCAAGCAAAAGTTGACCATCGCGGCCATCTTTGGCGCTATGGGTCCCGGTCTGCTGGCGGCGCTTTCGGGCAATGACGCCGGCGGCATTGCAACGTATTCCAGCGCGGGCGCCAGCTATGGCTACAAGATGCTGTGGATGCTTCCCGTCATGACCGTGCTGCTCATCGTGACGCAGGAGACCGCGGCGCGCTGCGGCTGCGTCACGGGCAAGGGCCTGGCATCGCTCATTCGCGAGCGCTTTGGCGTGCGCAAGAGTGTACTTGCTATGGCGGCGCTGTTGATCGCCAACACGGCTGTGACCATTTCGGAGTTTGCGGGTATCGCCAGCGGCCTTGCTCTCTTTGGCGTGCCGGCGAGCATCTCGGTGCCGTTGGTGGCGCTGCTGGTGTGGATGCTTACCATGTCGGGTAGTTTCCAGCGCATCGAGAAGATTCTGCTGTTGGTAAGCTGCGTCTTCGTGACCTATATTGTCGCCGCGTTTATGGCTGGCCCCAACTGGGGTGAGGTCGCGGTCGACCTGGTCGTGCCTAACATTCAAAATGACCCCAGCTACGTGTCGCTCGTGGTCGCAACGATCGGTACCACCATCGCGCCGTGGATGATTTTCTTGGCGCAGAATAACGTGGTCGATAAGAATGCGGGCGAGGACGACATCGTGCTGCAGCGTATTGATACCGTGAGCGGCTCGATCGCTGCTGATATCATTGCGGGCTTTATTATCATCACGACCGGTACGGTGCTGTTCCCGGCGGGTATTCAGATTAGCGATGCTGCCGATGCTGCCCGCGCGCTGGAGCCTATTGCGGGTCAGTGGTCCACGGTGCTGTTTGCCTCGGGCCTGGTCGCGGCGAGCTTCTTGGCTGCTTGCGTGCTACCGGGCGTTACGTCGAGCGCTATCTGCGAGGCATTTGGCTGGGAGCGCGGTGCCGACCGCAGCTGGGACGAGGCCCCGGTCTATCGCGGCATCATTACGGCCATCATCGGTATCTCTGCCGTGCTGGTGCTTATGCCCGGCGTCGATCTGTTCCAGATTATGATGACCTCGCAGGTCATCAATGGCGTGCTACTGCCCGTGGTTCTGGTGTTCCAGGTGGTTATCGCCGCCGACCGTCACATTATGGGTGCCAACCGCAACGGCCGCGTGTGGAACGTGCTCACTTGGGCGACTATCGGCGTGATTACGGTGCTCACGGTCGTCATGTTTGTTCTGCAGGCGATGGGTTACAGCGCTTAGCGCCTCTTTTTGACTCCAAACAGGCCGCAGCGATGGGCTGCGGCCTGTTTTTTGCCTGTTATAGGGGGTTGGTAATATGCGAGTGGACAAAAAATGCCAAATATGAGTACTGTTGGGTAGCGCGCAGAGATGTGGTGTAAGAGGCGGGGCATTCCCCGCCTCTTACACCACATCTCTGCGCGCTACCTCGCGCGCTACCGCATGGGCGCCATTTTGGGTGGTTTTGCCTGCTACTAAAATGGTAACAGTACTCATATTTGCTCCTTTTTGTCCACGACCTCTTGGGGCCGGCTCGAAAAGAGTGATTTTGGGTTGTTTGCTGCGGGTTACTTGTCGGTGCCCAGCTTGTGCGGCTTGAGAGCGAGCGCATTGACGAGCGCGTCGGTGGCAGACTTGACGGCTGCCGGCTGCGGATCGTTGACGTGATCTTCGGGGTGCACGGGCAGGTCCTTCTTGACGGCATCGTGGATCAAGTTGAGGTACTCAGTCACGCCAGCGGTCGATAGGTGCGTGCCATCGCCATCGAACAGGTCGTTGCGGTTGGCGCTGTATCCGTACCAGTCGATAACGCGCACGTTCTTGTAGCGCGTAGCGGCGTTGGCGATGGCCTGGTTGGTAGAGCCAACCCACGGCTGCGGGCTGCGTGTGTTCACAAACACCACAATACGCTTATCTCCTGCATCGGCCATGATGGCGTCGATCTGATCGTCGGTTACCAAGCCGTTGGTGCCCAGCGCAAAGACCACGATCTTGCCGGCAAGGTTCTGTTGGAGATAGCCCTCAAATGTCGCGCGGCCCGCATCAAACTGGCGGCCCTTTTCGGCATCGATATGGCTGTGCGGGAACACGCCGTCAAAGGAATCAACGGCGCGCAGCGACACGGAGTCACCGATCATAAGCAAATCGTAGGAGCCATCGGGGAAGCCGTCGTTGTCCTTGTCGGTGTCGTCGGCCGCCTGTTGGTCGGCGGGCGCGGTGTTTTTGGCTTCCTTGTTGAGGACTTCGGCGCCCTCACCGCTCAGTGCGGAGGTCTCCGGCACAAAGATCAGGCCGCCCAGTGCAACGACCAACACGACAGCGCAGGTTGCGCAGACAGGGACGTGCGCGCGTGCCCAGTTGGCGGGCGTGGCGGTGCCGTCGCGGAACTCGGATACGGTGCGCTCAAAGGCGCCCTTTCTAAACGGCGTTTCGATAAAGCGATATGAGCATTCGGCCACGGCGACCACCACAAGTACCTGCAAGATGTACTGCCACCACGGTGTATCGTTGATGTTGGCGACCGGGTTCATGAGCAACAGCAGGGGATAGTGCCACAGGTAGATGCTGTACGAGCGCTTGCCAACCCACACGAGCGGCTCGGCGGACAGCGCGCGGGCAACCATTCCCTGGGGCTGCACGCAGGCCGCGATGACCATGAGCGTGAGGACCGAGCACAGCAGCGTGCCGCCGCGATACTGGAACGCGGTGTAGCCGTTGGTGAGCGCGACCATGGCGGCAAGGCCAACCAGACCCACGACGCCCAACACATCGATGGATGTGGGCGAGGACCAAAAGCGCACGAGGGTGCTCGGCTGTGCCGGGGCGGTCTCGGCTGATTCGTCGGCCTTCTCGCTAGGTTTGCCCTCGGCGTTCTTGTCGTGCTTGGCGGCGCCAGCCAGGCGATTGAGCCCCAAACGATGAGCGAGACGCACTGGCGCCAGGTCGCGATCGGGGATAAAGGCCATCCAGGCACCCAGCAGTAGCGAGAACACGCGGGTGTCGGTGCCGTAGTACACGCGGCTGGGGTCGGCGGCAGGGTTGTAAAGCACCATCATGGCGAGGGCAGATACCGCGGCAAGGCCCAGAACCAAGCGGCGCGTGTTGGGCTTGCTCACATGCATGGATACCATGGCAAACAGCAGTGGCGGCCAAATCAGGTAGAACTGTTCCTCGATGGCAAGCGACCAAAAGTGCGTGAGCGGCGAGGGGTCGCCCAGAGCATTGAAGTACGAGACGTTTTGGGCAATCTGCCACCAGTTGTTGAAGAACAGCAACGACGGCAGGATGTCGGGGCGCATCTTGGTGAGCATCACGTGGTTAAAGATGGTGCACAGCGCGCAGGTCACGAACACTACCGTTACCACGGCGGGGACCAGGCGACGGATGCGGCGAATCCAGAAGCTCTTGAGGTCGATGCGGCCGGTCTTAGCGACTTCGTTGAGTAGCAGGCGTGTGATCAGATAGCCCGAAAGCACAAAGAAGATCGTGACGCCGAGCAGACCGCCCTGCGCCCACGTGAGGTTGAGGTGATAGAGCACCACCGCGACGACGGCAAGCGTGCGTAGGCCGTCAAGGGCAGGGATGTAGCGGGACTTGGGGCGAGCGGGCGTCTGCTCCGCGGCGGGAGTGTTGGCGCGGCCCGCGTTGTTGGTAGAAGCGCGATGAGGGCTTGCGGTGCGTCGCGGCTCGTTGGTACGGCGTTCGCTCTTCACGCGTTCGTGCGGCGCCGGCTCGTTGCCTGTGCGGCGTCGACCGCGCGAGCCCGATTGCGAGAATTGTTCCATAAAACATCATCCAATGACGAGAATAATCAGCACGTATTTATTGTAGCTGCCTGCTCCTGTGAATGCTTGCTGCTGGCGCAAGCTCAAGCGTGCGTCCACATCAAAGTGAACTAAAGTTATAGGGGGTGCGAGGGCGCACAATCGATGGTCGACGGTGGGCATAAGGCCCGCAGATGAGGAGGTTTCCATGGCAGATCGCGACATCATTGCGGTGTTCGGCAGCATGAACATGGACCTTTCGGTGGCGTGCGAGCGCATGCCGCGTGCGGGCGAGACCGTCGGCGGCAGCGGGTTTATCACCAACGCCGGCGGTAAGGGCGCTAACCAGGCCGTTGCCGCCGCGCGCATGGGTGCGCGCACATGCATGATCGGCGCTGTTGGACGTGATACCTTTGGCGATGCGCTTGTGGCGGGGCTCCAGGATGCCGGCGTGAGTGTTGAGTTCGTGGCGCTTCGCGATGACGTGGAGACCGGCACCGCGACTATCATTCGCTGCGAGGGCGACAACCGCATCATACTGTCACCGGGCGCCAACCATGCGCTTGCGGGCGCGGACGTTGCCTGCGCGTTGAGGCGTCTGGTGGCCCATGAGCTCGACGGCGACGCCAGCGAGATTGCCCCGGCTGCCGGAAGCGTCTTTATCGCCCAGGGCGAATGTGACCTTGTGGCGACGGCCGAGGCGCTTGTTTGCGCTCACGAGCTGGGGTTCTATACGGTCTTTAATCCAGCGCCCGCCTGCGAGCTGCCTGCGGAGGTCTGGCCTGCGGTCGACCTGGTCTGCCCCAACGAGACCGAGTGCCAGGTGCTGACGGGCATTCTGCCCACGGATGATGCGAGTTGCGTCGCCGCGCTCAATGCGCTGCTCGACAAGGGCGCCGGGGCTGCGGTCATCACGCTAGGCGGTGCCGGCTCAGTTGCATTTGGCGATGACGGTGAGCTGCTGCGCATGCCGGCACTTTCGTGCGCGGTGGTCGATACGACGGCCGCGGGCGATACGTTTATTGGTGCGCTTGCGGCGGCTCGCCTGGAGGGCCTGCCGCTCTTTGAATGCATGGCCGCCGGCGCCCGTGCCTCGGCGGTGACGGTGTCGCGTTTGGGCGCGCAGCAGTCGATTCCCACGCGTGCCGAAGTTGGGCGCATGTTTGGTTTAGACGATTAGTACAAGACGGAGAAGCGGAGTAAAACAATGGCAACTAAGAAGCTGATCCTTGATCTGGATATGGGTGTGGACGATGCGATGGCGCTTGCCTATGCCATCGCGAGCCCCGAGGTGGAGCTCGTGGGCATCACCACATGCTTTGGCAACGTGCGCGTCGAGCAGTCGGCGCACAACTGCCTGGCGGTGCTCGACCTGTTGGGCCGTCCCGAGGTGCCGGTGTACCTGGGTGCCGACCGTCCTCTGCAAGCGACTGAGCCCTATACGCCGCCGGCGTCCACCGCGCTCATTCACGGCAAGAACGGCATCGGCGGCGCGAGCGTGCCCGCGTCGCCCTACGAGCCGGTGGGGGCGACCTCGGCCGACGGCAACGCTGCGGTCGATTATCTGATCGATGCCGCGCGCACCTATGGTCCCGATCTGGTCTACGTAGCGACTGGCCCGCTCTCCAACCTAGCGCTCGCCCTGGAGCGCGATGCGGCGGCGATGATGTCCATCGGCCGCGTGGTCGTGATGGGCGGCGCCCTTACCGTGCCCGGTAACGTGAGCGCGGGCGCCGAGGCCAACATGGCGAGCGACCCCGAGGCAGCCGACGCGGTGCTGCGCTCGGGCCGTAAGCTCACCATGGTGGGCCTGGACGTGACGCATCGCGTGGTGCTCACGCGCCGCGACATTGCCGGCTGGACGGGTTCGGGAACCATGGCCGGCTGCGCATTTGCGAGCATGGTCGAGCACTACATTGGTTCGTACGAGATGAACGCGTCCTACCTGGGCGGCTGCGCGCTGCACGATCCGCTGGCGGTTGCCGTGGCGATTGATCCCACGCTCGTGGGTGCGCTCGGCTGTAACCTGCGTGTTGACTTGCTGGGTGAGTATCGCGGCCGCACCATCTGCGATGAGCGCCGCGTGGCAGATCCCGACAAGAGCACACTCGTGGCGCTGACCGTCGATACCCCGCGCTTCCTGTCCGAGTTCAAGGCCCGTATGGCCCGTGTCCTTGGCTAAGTTGTCTTTTTGGGACGGGGCTTTTTTGACTGGTATGATTGGTGCGACCATTCGAACCAGCTAAAAGAGCCCCGTCCCAATTTGACTATCGAGAGGATCTGCCATGGAGCGCATCGCGAGCTTTTCCGTTGACCATCTGCTGCTTGAGCCCGGCGTGTACGTGAGCCGCATCGACCGCGATCCGGCGACCGGCGCCGCCGTCACCACCTTTGACCTACGCCTGACCACGCCCAACAAAGAGCCGGTCATGAACACGGCCGAGTGCCACACCATCGAGCACCTGGGCGCGACGTTCCTCCGCAATCATGCCGAGTGGTCGAGCCGCATTGTCTACTTTGGGCCCATGGGCTGCCGTACGGGCTTTTACCTGGTTGTCTTTGGTGAGCTGACGAGCGAGGAAATCTTGCCGCTCGTGCGCGAACTGTTCGAGTTTGTCGCCGGCTTTGAGGGCGATGTCCCCGGTGCCGCTCCCGAGGAGTGCGGTAACTACCTGGACCAGAACCTTCCCATGGCAAACTGGCTCGCGCGCCGCTACCTCGACCGCGATCTGGCCGATATCGATGAGAAGCACCTGCACTATCAGCAGGCATAAGAGCTTTATCGCCCAAAACGAGCGCATTGGGCGTCTTCGCTTATGCGGGGGCGCCTTTTTGTTGATTGGTCGGGACGAGCGTTCAAAATCGCTCATGTTTGTTCTAGAATGTTCGTATAGTCACATTTACAAACAGGAGTGAACATGCATATCTACTCTGTCAACGATCCCGAGTTCAAATCCTATGGCAACGTTTGGGATAACGTTCCGTCCGTGCTCACGTCGCCCGTGCTCGAGGCGCTCTCTGCCACGCCCATCCCCGAGGGCAGTAAGTACGTAGCAAGTGCGCCGGAGCTCGAGGGCGTCAAGGATGCCGACAAACTGGGCTTTCTCATGTTTGGCGGCCGCCCCTTCCAGCTCGGCTGGTGCAACGGCCACAACACACGCCTCAACTGCCTGGAGTATCACCGCGCCAGCGAGTTTAACCTGGGCGCCCGCGACTTTATCCTGCTCGTGGCGCATCGCTGGGAGATCGAGGACGGCAAGCTCGACACCGCGTGCGTCAAGGCGTTCCGCGTGCCGGCGGGCAAGGTCGTCGAGGTATTCAACACCACGCTTCACTACACGCCCTGCATGGTCGACGACGGCGGCTTCCAAGTGATGGTTGCGCTGCCGGCGGGTACCAACGGCCCGCGCCCCGAGGCGGCGGCCGACATGCCCGCGGCCGGCGACAGCTACTGCTACTGGAAGGCCGACAAGTGGGTCCTCTGCCACGCCGACAGCCCCAAAGCAGCCGAAGGCGGCTACGTAGGCCTCGTCGGCAAGAACCTCGACATCGCCTGCGACTAGAATCTTCCATCTCGATCTGTAACATCTAGCGGGCTAAATCGTCTCTACCTGTTACAGATTTAGACAAACTGAAGGGGCTGCCCGAAAAATCTCGATCTGTAACACCAGGCCCGGTTTTGGCTGCCTAACTGTTACAGATCGAGACAAACCGGGCCCAATCCGCCGCAAAGGTGCCTGTCCCCTTTGTGGTGGTTGGCGGTTTGGGCGGGCAGGTATCAAAAAGTGTCAGACGGGGGCGGCTGCCGGGCGTCTGTGCGCGAAAAGAAGTGCCGACCTGCGCCGTTGCCGTTGAGTGGCGCGCTGCTTACGGGGATACTGAAGCCACGACAAACAGCGTGTGAAAGGATCGATGCATGGCTTTCCGTAATGACTTCCTGTGGGGCGGCGCGACGGCTGCCAACCAGTGCGAGGGCGCGTACAACGTTGACGGTCGCGGCCTGGCCAACGTGGATGTGGCGCCGCACGGCCCGGAGCGTTACGCGGTGGTCTCCGGCCAGCGCAAGATGCTCGACTTCGAGGACGGCTATTACTATCCCGCGCAGACCGGCATCGATTTCTACCATCACTACAAGGAGGACATTGCCCTCTTTGCCGAGATGGGCTTTAAGACCTTCCGCATGAGCCTGGCCTGGACCCGTATCTTCCCCAACGGTGACGAGGCCGAGCCCAACGAGGCCGGCCTGGCCTTTTACGAGGACGTGTTCCGCGAGTGCCAGGCGCACGGCATCGAGCCGCTCGTGACCATCACGCACTTCGACTGCCCCGTCCACCTCATCAAGGAGTACGGCGGCTGGCGCAACCGCAAGCTCATCGACTTCTACAAGAACCTCGCGACCACGATCTTCACCCGCTACAAGGGCCTGGTGAAGTACTGGCTCACCTTCAACGAGATCAACATGATCCTTCACCTGCCGTTTATGGGTGCCGGCCTGGTCTTTGAGGAGGGCGAGAACAAGGAAGCCGTCGAGTACCTGGCCGCCCACAACGAGCTCGTCGCCAGCGCTTGGGCAACCAAGATCGCCCACGAGATCGACCCCGAGGTCAAGATCGGCTGCATGCTCGCCGCGGGCACCTACTATCCCTACAGCTGCCGTCCGGGCGATGTACGCCAGGCTCAGCTTGACAACCAGGACAATTACTTCTTCGTCGACGTCCAGAGCCGCGGTTACTACCCGGCCTATGCCGTCAAGAAACTCGAGCGCCTGGGCATCGATGTGGGCATGACCGACGAGGACCGCGAGGTCCTGGCTGCCAACACCGTCGACTTCATCAGCTTTAGTTACTACAGCACCCGTTGCTCTGCCGGTGCCGACAACCCCGATGTCAAGCGCACCCAGGGCAACGCCTTCGCCGGCGCCAAGAACCCCTACCTGCAGGAGAGCCAGTGGGGCTGGGCCATCGATCCGCTGGGCTTCCGCATCACCCTTAATGACCTGTACGACCGTTATCAGAAGCCGCTGTTTGTGGTTGAGAACGGTCTGGGTGCCAGGGATGTTGTCGAGGAGGATGGTTCTATCAACGACGACTACCGTATCGACTTCCTGCGTCAGCATATTGCCGCGATGCGCGATGCGGTGACCGAGGACGGCGTTGACCTGCTGGGCTACACCACCTGGGGCCCGATCGACCTGGTCTCGGCCGGTACGGGCGAGATGTCCAAGCGCTACGGCTTTATCTATGTGGACCGCGACGACGCCGGCAACGGCACCCTCAAGCGTTCCAAGAAGAAGAGCTTTGACTGGTACAAGAAGGTTATCGCCACCAACGGCGAAGATTTGGCCTAGGCGTTCTCAACAGCAATAGCATCCTAACCAAGGCGCCCGGCGAGCAGCCTATGCCCGTCGGGTGCCTTGTTAAAAGAAGTAAAAACTTGCAATTGCACTACGGCGCGAGCACATCCAGCGGAACAACTTGGACGCCGCGGTCAGTGACATAGGCTTGTGAACCAAATCCAATGATTACGACTTTCGAAACTGGCGGGTTGTTTCCGGCGGCAACCATACGCTTCTCGACAGCAATAAGGCTGTCAGACGCCTCTTCGATTTGGGCGGAGCTGAGCTTGATTTCGACCGGGATCCACGTTCCACCGGGAGCCGCAATGACTGCATCGACTTCTAGATCGCGAGAATCGTGATAGTGATAGAGGCCCATTCCATTTGCCTGCGCATAAACCCACAAATCATGAAGGGCCAACGATTCAAAAAGCAGCCCAAGCGTCTTGAAATCTAGCAGCAATGTCGCCGGAGTCGCTCCGAGCGCAGCGGCCGCCAGTGACGGATCAGCGAGATGATGCTTCTTCGATTCTCTTAAGTGCACGGGAGATCTCATTGCGGGGTTCCATGCGGGAATATCGCGAACGAAACTAACCCGAGCGAGAAGGGATATATATGATGCCGCCGTTTGTCTCGATACTTCTCCACCAAGATCGGCTACGAGCGTCTTGAGTGTCGCCAAAGTGGATTCATTGCGCGCAAGCGATTCGATGACAGCTTTGACCTTTTCAGGGTCGCGGCGAGAGCCGTCGACACGAGACAAATCTTCTTCGGCGACTATGCCGATGTAACGTTTCGCCATCGCCGACGCAGCCAGCGCATCGCGACCGACCGCCGCGGGCCATCCGCCACGGACAACGTACTCGGCAATCGAGGCGGAATCCAGCGATCCGAAAGCGCCATTGAACTTTTCGCCAGAAATAATGCCCGACAGCTTAACCGCGCCGCTGGATTTCCCAAGCTCGAAAAGCGTCATGGTATCCATGCGCAATTTAGCGAACCTTCCAGCGCCACTGTGCATTGGACGTTCGTCGTCTCGCGGTGTCGCTGACCCCGTAAATATGAACTGACCAGGCTCGCCGCTGCGGTTGTCGCACTCAAACCGTGCCGCGTCCCAAAGTTTCGGAACCTCCTGCCACTCGTCAATCAGCCGCGGCACCTCGCCGGAAACGGCAAGAGCCGGGTCAGTCTCGGCACGCAAGCGATTCTCGAAGTTGCGGGACGGGTCCATGAGAAGGAGCCTGGACGCCGCACGGGTCTCGGCCGTGGTCGTCTTTCCGCACCATTTCGGTCCTTCGATGAGAACGGCGCCGAATATACCCAGCAGCTGGTCAAGCTCATTTTCGATAATTCTAGTGTAGTACTTCTTTGGCATAATTATCACCATTGTTTACCAGTACATTTAACCAAATATACAGTTACTATTTAACCAAATATCAATTCTTTGGTTAACCATATTTACGCATTTCAATTAACGAAACAGATTAAACATGTACTGTTTGAGTTGGCACTTGGGAAATCTCTCGCTGGGCAATCCGTTGCTACGGCTGAGGCCTCTTCGTCGAACCGACACCCCCGGCGAGCAACTTATGCCCGCCGGGCGCCTTGTTAAAAGAAGTGAAAGAAAGCAAAAGAAGTTAAAACTTGCAAAAGAAATTAAAGCGGGGGTGAGGGGCGTTTTTAGCTGTTTTGGGCCGCCGCGGCCAGCGGGGGCGGGTCGCGGCGGCCCAAACATCCTTGACGAGGGTGCCTGTGGAGTTACAGCAGTTCGCCGTGGCGGGCGATGTAGCGGCGCTTGGCCAGCTGGGTGAGTGCGATGTAGGCGGCGACGATGCTGACGAGCAGCGCGAAGAAGCTCGGCGGCAGCGGCATGAGGTCTAGCGCATCGGCGATGGGGCTTGCCGGCAGCCAGGTGACGAGTACCAGACCCAGCACGGTGAGAGCGCACAGTGCCGGCGCGGCGTGGTCGCGCGCGCTCGGCAGGCGCGGGGAGCGCAGCATGTGGATCACGAGCGTCTGCGACCACATGGACTCGACAAACCAACCGCTCTGGAAGAGCGCCGTAAAGGCCGCCATGCCTGCGACGTCGCCTACAGCGGCAAGCTCTGCCCAGCTTGAGCCCACGGCGGCGGGGCACACCACAAAGAAGAGCACGGCGAAAGTCACGATATCAAACAGTGAGCTCACGGGACCCAACTCGAGCATAAAGCCCTTAATGGACGCGGCATCCCAGGCGCGCGGACGGGCGGTCCAGGCGTCGTCGACGGTGTCCCACGGCAGCGCGATGCACACGATCTCGTAGACCAGCGACAGCAGCACCAACTGCAGAGCGCTCATGGGCAAGAACGGCAAGAACAGGCTCGCGACGGTCACGGATAGCACGTTGCCAAAGTTGGAGCTCACCGTGGTCTTGAGGTACTTGAGTAGGTTGCCGTAGGTGCGGCGGCCTTCGATGATGCCGCGCTCGAGCACGCCCAGGTCCTTCTGGAGCAAGATGATATCGGCAGATTCCTTGGCAATGTCGACGGCCGAATCGACCGAGATGCCGCAATCGCTTGCACGCATGGCGGCGGCGTCGTTGATGCCATCGCCCATAAAGCCCACGGTGTGGCCGAGCAGCTCGCGCATGACACGCACCAGACGCGCCTTCTGCAGCGGCGAGAGCTTGGCGAAGAGGTGGGTGTTCTCGGCGCGCTCGGCAAGTTCGGCGTCATCGAGCGCATCGATCTCGGAGCCCAGCAAGACGTTGCTCGCGTCGATACCGATCTGTTCGCAGACGGTGGCCGCGACGCGGTCGTTGTCGCCGGTCAGGACCTTGACTGCCACGCCCTTGGCCTCGAGGGTGGCGATGGCGCCCACGGCACTTGCTTTGGGCGGATCGAGGAAGGCCAAAAAGCCCATCAGCACCATGTCGCACTCGTCGGCGATGCCAAACTCACCCACGCAGCGCGGATTGGTCTTTTGCGCCACGGCGATCACGCGCAGGCCCTCGGCATTGAGTTCGGCGACTTGCTTGCGAATCTGGGCGAGCTTATTTTCGCTGAGCGGCTGGGCGACACAGTCAACCTCGACAAAGGAGCAAATCTCGAGCATTTCCTCGGCAGCTCCCTTGGTAACCATCTGGGTTTTGCCCTGGGCGTCGGCGACGACTACGCTCAGGCGACGGCGTGAGAAATCGAAGGGCACCTCGTCGACCTTGGTATAGCGGTCGCGCAGGCTCTGGCCCAGCGTGGAGTCGGGCGCGACAGTCGAGGGCGTCACGTCGGCACGGTCGATGACGGCCAGGTCGATAAGGTTTTTGAGGCCGGTCTGGAAGAAGCTGTTCAAAAACGCATGGCGCAGCACGCGTGCGTCCTCGTTGCCGTCAGTGTTGAGATAGCGCTCGAGCACGATGCGGTCTTCGGTGAGGGTGCCGGTCTTGTCACAGCACAGGACATCCATGGCACCGAGGTTTTGGATCGCCGGCAGCTCCTTGACGATAACCTGGCGGCGGGCGAGGTCCTTGGCGCCCTGCGACAGGCTCGTGGTCACGATGACGGGAAGCATCTGCGGCGTGATGCCCACGGCCACGCTCGTGGCGAACAGCAGCGCGTCGATGACGCTGCCCTTGGTGGCGGCGTTGATGGCAAAGACGGCCGGCGCCATAACGAGCATAAGGCGTACGAGCAGCATGGAGACGCTCGAGACGCCGCGGTCAAACGCGCTCTTCTCGCCGCGCCCGTTGAGCATCTTGGCGATGCCGCCCAGGTAGGTGTCCGAGCCGGTGGCAACGACAAGTGCTATAGCGGTGCCGTTTTGCACGGAGGTGCCGGTAAAGACGATGTTTTTGCAGGCAGAGAGCGGCAGCGCGGGGCTGCCGGCACCCTCGGCGACGGTGATGGCAGCGGTCTTTTCGACGGCCTCGCTCTCGCCGGTGAGTGCGGACTCGATCACAAACAGGTCGCGCGCGGTGATGATGCGGGCATCGGCCGGCACCATGTCGCCGGCAGAGAGGCGGATCACATCGCCGGGGACGAGCTCGTCGAAGGGAATCTCGATGCGCTCGCCGCCGCGCAGGGCACAGCAGGTGTTGGAGACCAGGTCCTTGAGGGCCTCGGCCGCATTGCCGCTGCGGGCCTCCTGGATAAACTTCATGCCGCCCGATACCAGCAGCATGATGCCGATAACGATGACCGTGGAGGGGTCGCGCTGGGGCTCGGGCACGGCGAGCACGTCGATGTAGAGCGAGACCAGTGCGAGGGCGGCGAGGATGCCAGCGAAGGGATCGACGAACGCGTCGGCGATGCGGCGGGCGAGCGTCTTGGTCGGCGCTTCGATGGTGTTGGGGCCGACGGCGCTCAGGCGCTCGGCGGCGCGCTCGGCGGTGAGGCCGTTTGCCGTGGCGTCAAGCAGTACGAGAGTGTCCTCAGCACAATGGGTGGCGGCGAATATGGTGTTCTTGGGCAGGCCGGCGTGGGCGGCAGGGCGCGCCGTGCGGCGGCGCTTGGAGATAGCTTCGAGTACCGTAGCGGTTTTGAGCATCAGCATAGGGTCCTCCTTGTTGAAGGGAGTTAGCGTACGTGTCGTATTTGCTTCAAAAAACCTAGATGTCGCTCACGTCAAGCTCGCGAACCGCCACAAAGGGGACAGGCACCTTTGTGGCGGTTTTGACGATCGGTTCGTGACGCTTATGCGAATACGGAATCCTCGCGGCGTGCCGAGGGCGACATGCAGGTTTTTCGACTATGACTGCCTTCCATGGCACACCTCCTTATGGACGGGCGCAGCGCGCTTTGGGTATCTCGTACCCGTTTTAATCCGCCCGTATTCTTGATGAGGGGGTTTGTCGTGTCAACCCCTTTGTTTGGAAAACCATTGCCCCTGACAAAGCCTTTACAGAATGCCGAGGCCCCAAAGCGCGCCCGCAACGCGCCCTGCCTGCGCTAAACTGGAAGGCACGTACGCGATTACGAGAGGAGCCCGCATGGAGGCTTACAAGCAAGAGTTCATCAAGTTCATGGTCGAGTCCGACGTTCTTAAGTTCGGTAGCTTTACGCTCAAGAGTGGCCGTCAGTCCCCGTTCTTTATGAACGCTGGCGCTTACGTGACGGGCTATCAGCTCAAGAAGCTGGGCGAGTATTACGCCCAGGCCATCCACGATAACTTTGGCGACGACTTCGATGTGCTGTTTGGACCGGCCTACAAGGGTATTCCGCTGGCCGTCGTGACCGCAATTGCCTACCACGAGCTGTACGGCAAGGAGGTCAAGTACTGCTGCGACCGCAAGGAGGCCAAGGACCACGGCGCCGATAAGGGCAACCTGCTGGGCTATGAGCCCCAGGACGGCGACCGCGTGGTCATGGTCGAGGACGTCACCACCAGCGGTAAGTCCATCGACGAGACCTATCCCAAGGTTAAGGCTGCTGCCGATGTCGAGATCAAGGGCCTCATCGTGTCCCTCAACCGCATGGAGGTCGGCAAGGGTGGCGTGACCACCGCGCAGAAGGAGATCGAGGCCAAGTACGGTTTCCCCGTCGCGAGCATCGTTTCCATGGCCGAGGTCGTCGAGACCCTCTACAACCACGAGATCGACGGTAAGGTCGTCATCGATGACGAGCTCAAGGCCGCCATCGACGCCTACTACGAGCAGTACGGAGCTCGGGAGTAGGTAGTTACGCGGGTTTACCAACCCGCGTAACCAGTTGACGCTGCAAACCCGCCAGAGCGGCAATCTGCCTTTCAACTGCGGCGGCATGACCAGAAGGTCAATGCCGCCTCGTTTCAAGGCACCTTGCTCGCTCTGGTGCCCGCTCGCTCATATGACCCAATCCGCTGTCAAGGGCCACAATGGCCCCGCCGACCGCTTGCAATCGGTCGGC
>NZ_QSQW01000016.1:0-46784 GCF_003437565.1 Collinsella sp. TF10-11AT | reverse complement strand
GCCATTGTGGCCCTTGACAGTGGATTGGGTCATATGAGCGAGCGGGCTCCGGGTGCCCCAGGTTGCCGCGAAAGAGGAGGGAAGCGTACTCTATGTACGCGACCGACGATTGAGGGGCAAGATGGGGTGCCCGGGGCTCGCGCAGCGTCAACAAAAAACGCGGTTCGTTAGAACCGCGTAAGATAGTTGGAGCGGACAACGGGGCGTCTGCGTATTCGCTTCGCGGATCCGCACCGGCTTCGGCCGCCTGCCGGCGTCCTCGCCAGCTCGCTACAAACGCTCCGCGTTTGCTTAACGCTCGCTCCCTCTCGGGTTCGAGCCCAAGCGATGGGTACGAAAAAGCCCGGCTACCGTAGTAGTCGGGCTGCTGCGTTTGGAGCGGACAACGGGGCTCGAACCCGCGACCCCAACCTTGGCAAGGTTGTGCTCTACCAACTGAGCCATGTCCGCATATGTAAAACAAAACGGGCGCCGGAGCGCCCGGATGTTGCCTGGAGGCGAAGCCCGGATTCGAACCGGGGGTAAAGGCTTTGCAGGCCTCTGCCTTACCACTTGGCCACTTCGCCGAAAAAGGACCGCCTAAACGGTCCGGAAATGCAATGGAGCGGACAACGGGGCTCGAACCCGCGACCCCAACCTTGGCAAGGTTGTGCTCTACCAACTGAGCCATGTCCGCTTGCGGGTTATTAATTTACGCGAGTTGTCCAAAAGACGCAAGTACTTTTTTCAAAAAACTTGTCTGCCGCATGTTCTTAGTAGCTAAACGCGCTAAAGCGATTGGCTAGGCACACGACTCCAGCGCTCCGCTAAACAGCTTCACCATCTGCACGCGCGTGCCGGCGCCGTCCGTACGACGAGCAACCTCCACGTTATCGACGAGCATACGCATAAGCTTGATACCACGGCCGCGCTCCTCTGATGCGACCGGTTCGCTCGTTTCATCGATAGAATAGCCGGCACCTCGATCAAGCACCTCAACCACAACGCGATCGCCATAGGCCTGAACCGTCAGGACGCACCCGATACCGCCCGCATGGTCATAGGCATTACCCAGCGCCTCCCCCGACGCCAATGCGACATCGTACCGCTCGTCACGGCGCAACGGAAGCGATTCAAGGAGTTCGGCGATGCGATGTCGGTAGTATGGAAGATTCTCGATACCCTGACGGACCTCGACGCTCTTACTCCAGCGAGGCAGCTCCCCCACCGGAATGGCGGGAATAGACTCCCGTGCCGGCCCCGCGACATGAAGAATATCGACAAGACGAGCAATCTCCAAAAAGCGAACAACTTCACCTGATGCATTGACGAGCGAAAGCAGGCCTTCTCGCCTCATGAGCTCACGAGCGCGCGTAAGCAGGAATGCCAAGCCCGTCGAATCGATAAAGCTGACAGCCTGACAGTTGATGACGACACGACGCACGCCGCGGCCAATCAAAGCATCCAACCGCCGACGCAGCGCAGGCACCGTGGCGATGTCGATATCGCCTGGTGGCGTCAAAACCGCTATGTCATTCCACTCATTCATACGACCATGGTTCCCCAAAAAAGCCCACTCGATGCATTCGTTTCCCCAACCGTACGGATTCAGCCCGCCCAGCGTCGTCTATGAACGACCCCGTAAAAACTCAAGGGACACCAATGCAATGTCATCGTCCAGCGCCGATTCGGTAAATCGGTCGAGCTCGCCCAAGACCTTGCCGCAAATGCCCGACACGCCCTCACCCGAGACAGAGAGCAGAAGGTCGCGAAGGCGCTGCTCGCCAAAGAAAGCACCCGAGCGGTCACGCGCTTCGATTGTTCCGTCGGTGTACATAAATAGCATGTCACCAGGAGCGAACGTAAACACGCCTGTCTCGTACACCATGCTCTCAAAGGCACCGATTACCCCCGATTGGCATCCAAGCAGCTCGACCTCTCCCCCACGAGCCTCGCCGCCACCCAGCGGCATCGACTCTGGCCTGATGACCATGGTCGGAGGATGGCCCGCCGAACAATACGTTGCGCGTCCGGCTTTAAGGTCAATCTTGGCGATAAAGGCCGTCACGAACGTCTCGACCCTCGAAAAGCCCATAAGCATGCTATTAAGGGAGCGTGCCATGCGGGCCGGTCCAGCGCCCTCCCAGGCATATGCCGTCAGGGCCGTCTTGACGAGTGCGGACATCGATGCAGCCTCAATGCCTTTGCCAGACACATCGCCCAGAATCATGACGGCGCAATCGTCGGGAAGACGGATGAGCGTATAGAAATCGCCGCCGACCAACGCCGAGTTCGTGGCCGACAGGTACACCGAATCGGCGGCGATTCCCGGAACATCCCCCAGTGAATTTCTCATGCCAATCTGGAGGGTCTGAGCGATATGGCGCTCCTCACGCTTTTGAGATTCGCCTTCATAGATCAGTTCAAAGTCATGAGCCAAGTGCACCAAGTAGTCATATTCAAGGTCATCAATCGGCTCTTGGCTACCATCACGAAGCAGCAGCGCACGCGTCGTCGGCCCCTTCGCAACAGAAGCAGGAACGATCGCGTCGTTACTGTGCTTGCCATCGCCCTCAGGGCGCGGGCGCCCCGCCTCGATGCCGGCGTCGACGTAGAGACCCTGGCAAGGCAGGCCATGCGCCCTAAGCCAGCCTCCCATAGGCATCGATTCGTCAACGCGAGTTATACGGACGTGTTTAAGGTCCTCGGCGCTCGTGCCGCCCAAAACAGATGCCTCAAAGCCATCAGGGCCAGCCCCCAGACGTGCCGCTGGCGCCGTCGTGGAAAAGAAAAGCTTCTCGGGATCGTCCGGCAAAGCAACGCGACTGCCGCCTTCAAAATCTATGACGTAGGAATCCAGACTGGCGTCATACTCAATAGGGCAAAAATGGCAGTTGAGCATATTGCAGATCTCGGACGATACCGCCTGGGTAGCCGCGGCGGAATCGTCTAGAAAGGTAAACAACTCGTCACGCAAGACATTGAGCGAGCGGCCAAGCTCGGCCGTGCGACGGGAGCGAAGGCTCGATGCCATGCCGACCAGCTGGATAGACAGGTAATCGCAAATGACCTCGAGCACATTAACGTCATAGGCGAGCGGTGCCTGAGGGCGTTTCCAACCAACTTCCAGCACGCCAAGGATCTGCGTACCGTAAAAAACGGGAAGACAGATCTCGCTGCGGTACGGAGGCATATCCTGCATGCGCAACAGGTGCTTAGAACGATTGTCCAGATCCATGAACATACCGGAGGCGACCTTATCACCCTCAAGGTCCTGTTGAATCGACAAGCGACAGGCACGCGACTCACGAAGAACATACGTCGGAATGCCAGCGCCATACGGCAAAAACTCAGGCAGGTAGCTGTCGTACAGCTCCTTGGAAACACCGCGAAGTTTAAAACCACCGCTCTCAGAAAAATAGATAGCGGCACCCGAAGCATCGAGCGTTCCTACAAGCTGGTTCAAAACGGTATCAAGTAGGCTGGGCAGCTCATCGGAGCCCACGGTACTCATAATGACCGAGAGCGTGCCAGAGAGGCGCTTGTTCGCCACTCTAAGCTCCGAAAGCGCACGCTTGAGTTGCCGGTCGTGAGAATACTGTTCCTCGATACTGTGAAGCGCCACCAGGACACGTGGTGCGCGGCGCCCAAAGATGTGTGGAGGCGTTACGGAGCCCGCACGAACCAAGACGGGAATAAAAGAGCCGTCACTCAGCTTGAGCATCAGTTCGTTCTCGGAGCCATCAGTTTCAAATGGCAGACGATGTTCCGTCGCACGTTCAAAAGCGGACGAGTACAGGACGTCTTTAACATCTCCGCCGATGACGTCGGCGCGTTCCTCGCACATCAAACCAAGTAAGCGATTATTCACATGCAGAATGGTTCCGTCGAGCTCGCAGATGATGACAGCATCGCTCGTGATCTCGACTAGTTGGGCAACGTCTGCCCACTCGTTGCGTTCAAGCGTTTCCATCGTGGACCTCACCGTCTATCGGTAACAAAAAAGCCTCCGAAGAGGCTTCTCAAATGCGATGGTGTCGGAGGCGGGACTTGAACCCGCATGACCAAAAAGCGGTCACTAGCACCTCAAGCTAGCGCGTCTGCCAATTCCGCCACTCCGACATGCTATGTTGTTGATTCGCGGTTCGTTTTGTTGGACCCGCGCGTTCAACGAGGAAGATAATAACCTATGATTCGAGAACTGTGCAAGCACTTTTTTCAAAAAAGTTTACGAATTTGTAAATGCGCAGGTAGACTGACCTGTTCGGGCCGGAATGAGGTTGCTTTCCAACGCGTCCTCGGGCATGCGACATTATTTTGATCCGCGCTTCGCGCTACAAAATAATGCCGCCCCCTGCGGAATGCGTTGGAAAGCAACCTCATTCCGGCCCTAGGAGTATGCACTCCGGGCACAGTTCTCAAATATGTTCTGGGGCTAATACAAAATTTAGTGGCTCGGCTTTGCCGAGCCCTTATATGGGGAGGCCGGAGCTAAAGCTCCGGCCTCGCTCAATTTCCTATTAGATTAAGTGAGCGATCGAGGAATCGCACTCCCTCTCTGCCGCGTTAACGTAGGGCCCGCTCTGGAGTTGCCTTTCAGAACATTCCGCAGACCAGGAAACCCCCTTATCCGCAGCTCCGAAGGAGCAGGATAAGGGGGTTTCCATGGTCGAGGACGTTCTGAAAGGCAACTCCAGAGCGGGCCCGGACGAAAACAACCGACTACAGGTCGATGTGCGATTCCTTGATCGGGAACGGCTCGGCGAAGTGGCACGCGCAGCAGTGGCCCGGGGCAACTTCCTTAAACTCAGGAAGCTTCTCGGAGCAGATGCCCTGCGCGATCGGACAGCGCGTGTGGAAACGGCAGCCGGTCGGCGGATCTAGCGGCGACGGCGGATCGCCAGCGAGGATGATGCGCTTGCGGGTCTTCTGAATATCCGGATCGGGCACCGGCACGGCAGACAGCAGTGACTGCGTGTACGGGTGGTGCGGCTCGCTATAGAGTGTCTTCCAGTCCGAAACCTCGACCATCTTACCCAGATACATAACGGCAACGCGATCGGAGATGTGCTGCACGACGGACAGGTCGTGGGCGATAAACAGATACGCCGTACCGAACTTGTCCTGAAGTTCCTTGAGCAGGTTCAGAACCTGGGCCTGAATGGAAACATCCAGAGCGGAAACGGGCTCGTCGCAGATGATCAGCTTGGGCTTCAGAGCGAACGCGCGGGCGATGCCGACACGCTGACGCTGACCGCCCGAGAACTCGTGCGGATAGCGGTTGATGTGCTCGGGGTTGAGGCCGACGACGTCCAGCAGCTCACGGACACGCTCAATGCGCTCCTCCTTGGTGCCCACGCCATGAATAGTCATGGGCTCGGAGACGATCTCGCCGATGGTCATACGAGGATTGAGCGAAGCATAGGGGTCCTGGAAGATGAACTGCATCTCACGACGCATGTCCTTGATCTCATGCTTGCTCATCTCGGCAACGTCTTTGCCCTGGAAGAACACCTTACCTGCCGTCGGCTTGGTCAGGCGCATGATGGTGCGGCCCGTGGTGGACTTACCGCAACCAGACTCGCCGACCAGGCCAAAGGTCTCGCCCGGATAAATCTCGAACGAAATGTCATTCACAGCAGAGACGACGCGCTTGGAAAAACGCTTGGCGAACATGCCGGACTCTGCGGGGAACTCCTTAGAAAGATGCTCGACCTTCAGCAGCGGAGTGCGCTCGTTATTGTCTGCCATTTACGCCTCGCCTCCCTTCTTGGAATCCTTGCGCGTGCGGGACGTCTCAGGGGCGTTCTTGAGGAACTCGGGGTCACCGGAATAATGGCACGCAGAATAGTGGCCGGACTCGGTGACAACGCGCTCGGGGCGCTGCTTGCGGCACTTGTCGGTCGCATAGGGGCAGCGAGGAGAGAAGACGCAGCCCTCGGGCAGGTTCATGAGCGAAGGCGGGTTGCCGTGAATCGGCGTCAGCGGCTTCTTCTCATCGATGGCCTGCTCCGGGATGGAGCGAATAAGACCCCAGGTGTAGGGATGGCGGCTCTCGTAGAAGATTTCCTCAGCAGTACCGAACTCGACGGGACGGCCGGCGTACATAACCATAATCTTATCGGCCATATCGGCGACGACGCCCAGGTCATGGGTAATCATAATAATGGCGTTGCCGTTCTTCTCCTGCATCTCCTGCATGAGCTCGATAATCTGAGCCTGAATGGTAACATCCAGAGCCGTCGTGGGCTCGTCGGCAATCAGGATATCGGGATCGCAGGCAAGAGCCATAGCGATCATGACACGCTGACGCATACCGCCGGAGAACTGGTGCGGATACTCATTGACGCGCTTCTCGGGCTCGGGGATACCCACGAGGTCCAAAAGCTCGGTAGCGCGCTTGAGCGCCTCCTGCTTGGAGTAGCCGCGGTGCAGACGAAGGCCCTCGCCCACCTGCTTGCCGATCTTATAGACCGGGTTCAAGGAGGTCATAGGATCCTGGAAGATCATCGCGATGTCGTTACCGCGAATGTGCTGCATCTCTTCCTCGGTCATCTCGAGGATAGAACGGCCGCGATAGCGAACGTCGCCGCCCTCAATCTTTCCCGGAGGCATCGAGATAAGACCCATGATGGTCATGGCGGTCACAGACTTACCGGAGCCGGACTCACCGACGACACCGAGGGTCTCGCCGCGATCGAGCGTGTAGGAGACACCGTCGACAGCGCGAACAACGCCATCTTCGGTGTGGAAATACATCTTAAGGTCATCGACCTCGAGCAGATGCTGGCCCTCGGGAACCGGCTGGTCCTTCAGGTCCACATAGTTCTTGTTCTTCTTCATCCTTATGCGTCCTTCATCTTGACGTCGAGGGCGTCGCGCAAACCGTCACCCAGCAGGGTGAAGGCGAGCACCGTCGAGAGAATTGCCAGACCGGGCATGATCATCATCCAGGGAGCAGTCAGAAGATACTGCTGACCGTCCTGAATCATGGAGCCCCACGAAGGCGTAGGCGGAATAACGCCCATGCCGAGGAAGGACAGAGCGGACTCGGTCAGAATAGCGCCGCCGATGTTCATGGTCGCGTAGACCACGATGGAAGCAACGGAGTTCGGGAAGATATGGCGCATAACGATACGGGCATCGGATGCACCCATGGCGCGGGCGGCGTCAACATAGTCGTTCTCTTTGACCGTGAGGATCGCGGATCTAAAGACGCGCGCAATCGAAGGCCAGCCGAGAATACCGATGGCGATAAAGACGTTCTGAAGGCCACGGCCGATAACGGCGATCATGGCGACGACGAACAGCACGTACGGGAACGCCAGGAAGATGTCCGCGCAGCGCATGATAATCGTATCCCAGATGCCGCCATAGAAACCGGCAAGGGCGCCCATGACCAGACCGATCACCGTGGAGATGGCGGTGGCCATAATACCGACGGAAAGCGAAACACGTGCACCGTAGATAACACGAACGAGAATGTCGCGGCCAAGGGCGTCGGTGCCAAACGGGTGCTCGGCACACGGAGCCAGCAGCGACGTCTCGGCCATGGTGGTCGAGTCGGAAGCCGTCGGCGAACCGAGCCAGGGCTTAGCCCACAGATCTGCGGTCAGGGCAACCAAAACGACGACGATGATCCAGCAGACACCGATAACGGCGAGCTTGTTCTTGCGAAGACGCTTAAAAGCGTCGCCCCACAGCGTGCGGGACTTGGCGGGAGCAGATGCGGCCTTGGTGGCGGTAGCCTGCTCCTGAGACTGAGAATCAGTTTCCTGCATGAGACGTACCTCCCTTAGGCCTTATCCGACGGACCGCCAAGGCGGATGCGCGGGTCGAGGAATGCATAGCTAATGTCGACGAGCAGGTTGATCACCATGACGACGACGACGATGAGCGTAACGCCGCCCATAACGATGGGCCAGTCACGCATGCTAATGGCGCGATAGACCTCATAGCCGATACCGGGCCAGTTAAAGACCGTTTCGGTCAGGATGGCACCCGAAAGCATGCCGCCAAAGTCGACACCAATATAGGTAACGACGGGGATGAGTGCATTCTTAAGCGCATGCTTGATGATGATCGCGCGATTGGAGAGACCCTTGGCCTTTGCCGTACGGATGTAATCTTGGTTCATGACGTCAAGCAGCTGTGAACGCATAATGCGGGCAGCATAAGCGGTCGAAACCGAAGCCAGCGTAATGGTCGGAAGCACATAGTGCATCCAATCCTGATACTGAGAGCTGGAACCGCCGGCACCCGAAATCGGCATGGAGAATGCGCCGCCGGTGAGATCCTTAAGGATGACGCCGAAGAACAGCTGCAGCAGCATGCCGAGCCAGAAGGCGGGAACGGCAACGAGGATCGACGTGGTGAGCGTTACCAAAATATCCCAGAAGGAATAACGCTTTACCGCCGAAATGATACCCGCACCGATACCCATGATCGCCTCGAGCACGATGGCGCACGCGGCGAGTTTGACCGTATACGGATACTTCTGGGCAAAGATTTCCGTAACCGGCAGCTTGCGCTGGTACGAATTACCCAGATCGCCATGAAGCAGACCGTTCATGTAATACAGATAACGGTCTACAAGCGACGTCTGAACGGGATCGCCGTTCTCGTCAAGGATCGCGTTACCGTCCTCGTCCGTCTGGACCAGGTGATAGCGTACGCGAAGCTGAAGCTCTACCTCGGGGGACAGAGCCTTGTCTCCACCGATCAACTTGATCGGATCTCCCGGCACGATATTCTGGAGGGCGAACAGAATCAGCGTGACGCCCAAAAACACCGGGATGAACTGAAGCACACGTTTAACGATGTACTTACCCATACCACTCCCCTATCTAGGGATTAACCTAAATGGGATGCCGATCGCCAGACCGGCATCCCAAAATTACCATCAGCCAGTTTACCCCAGGTTAGGGGGAACTGTATGTTTCCCATGAGGTCTACGTAAATACTTGACCCTCACGGAAGCTGCAAAACTCTTAGGCGAGCTCAGCGGTACCCAGATCGGCGTGCTTCTGCGGATCAACGTAGAGGTACTTGACGCGGTCGGAGCCAGCGATGGTGTGCGTGTAGAACATCACCGGGATGACCGGGCAGTCGGCGGCGACCATGGCGTCGGCCTCCTGCATCTTGGCGATACGCTCGTCGTCGTCAACCGTGGCACGGGCCTCGTCAACCTTGGCGTCAAAGTCGGGGTTGCTGTAACCGGAGCGGTTGTCGCCACCCAGGGAGTCGGAGTGGAACAGCGGATACAGGAAGTTGTCCATGATCGGGTAATCGGCGATCCAGCCCAGACGGCCGAACTGATAGTTGAAGTTCTGATACTGCTCGAGCAGGGCAGACCACTCAGGGGTATCGGAGACGGCGGTGACGCCCACCTTGGCGAGGTCGCCGATGATGGACTCCATGATCTCCTTGTGGCCGCCGTCCTGGTTGTAGGACAGGGTCACATTGATGCCACGATCGCCGTTAGCGCCAGCGGGAGCGACCTTGTCGAGGTACTCGTTAGCCTTGTCGACGTCGTAGGCGCAGAACTCCCATGCGCCCTCCTTGTAGCCGGCGATTCCCGGAGGAACGATGCCGTCAGCGGGGGTACGGGTGCCCTTGAAGATGGTCTTGCAGATGGCCTCACGGTTGATAGCCAGGGAGATGCCCCTACGCAGGTCAGCGTTGTTGAACGGCTCGGCCGTGGTGTTGCACGTCAGATAGTACGTGGAAGGCTCGGAACCGAGCAGCATGCGCGCACCATCACTCATGGTGTAGCCATCCTTGGACTCGCCGCGGTCCTTCTTGGCGGCGTCGATCTGAGCAACGGGAACGTCGCAGACATCAAGGTTACCGGCCTGGAACTCCTTGTAAGCGGTCTCCACGTCCTTGATGACCTGGAAGTGGATGGCGTCGATCTTGGCCTTGTCGCCATAATAATCGTCGAACTTCTTGAGGTTGATCTCCTGACCATCCTCCCACTTACCGTCCATCATGAACGGGCCGTTGCCGACCGGGGCAAGATAGAAGCTCTTGACATCGGTCTCGGCGCACTCGGGAACCGGGGACAGAGCCGGGTGAGAGGCGACGAAGGGGAAGTCGGCGTAGGCGGAAGTCAGCTTGACGACGAGGGTCTCGTCATCCGGGCAGGTAACGCCGGACAGCTCGGTAGCATTACCGGCAAGCAGATCGTCATAGCCCTCGACCATGGAAAGGTGGTAGGAGACCTCGGAAGGACCATACTCGGTAGCGATGGCCGACTTAGTGTTGACCAGGCGCTCCCAGCCGAGCTTGAAGGACTTGGAGGTAACGTCGTCACCGTTGTGGAACTTGGCCTTCTTGATCTTGAAGGTGAACTCGGTGGCGTCGTCGTTAGCCTCAAAGGACTCGCAAGCCAGCGGAACGATCTCGCCCTTCTCGTTATCGTACTCCGTCAGAGCGTCGAAGAGCTGGTACTCGACCTGAGTGCCCTGATCCTCCTGGACGTTGTAGGGGTCGATGCAGACCGGGTTGTTGATGTAGAAGTTCAGCGTCGAACCGGACTCAGAACCGGAAGCGTCGCCGCCCTTCTTGCCGCATGCGGCAAGAAAAGCCATGGAGCTCGCAGCGAGGGTGCCGCCAACAAAGGCGCGACGACCCATAACGGGCTGGTGGAACATAGAATCAGCCATGCCATCCTCCTTATGAGATAGGACAAAGTGAATTCGGCCGGGCAACGTCAAGACAGCCCGATCGAACCATTCAAACGCGGTCCGCCGTTATGGCTGGTTATGCAGTGCGGACCAACGTTTCGCAATACAGTAGCGCATTTTATGCACAATATGGCGCTAATTCCGGTTAACGGTCGAGAATTTCTTTAGTTAGGCGAAGTATGTGGGGATATTTTGACTCTATTACAAGTCTGTAAACAAAAAGGGCCCCGCACATGCGGGACCCTTTACAAACGTATATACGCCGATGCTTAGTAGCCGACGATGCCCTGCGGGAAGAAGAACATGCACAGAACGACACACACAGCAAAAACGACGGCCATAATTACCGTCAGGCGATCGAGGTTCTGCTCCATGACGCCCGTGGCAGAGCTGGAGTTATACAGCGAGCTAGCGATCATATCCGAAACGCCGGTGCCCTTACCGGAATGCATCAGAACGAGAATCGTCAGCGCCACGGCAGAAACAGCCCAAACGACAAACAGAAGAATCTGGAACGGACCCATAGATAAGCTCCTTAATAGAACAATTCAAACTCCAGTACTGTACCACAACCTTCAACACTCCCCCACCTGCCATTTAGGGACGGGGTAGAAATGGCAGAAATACCAAAAAGGGGGTCGTCCGGTTGTGGACAACCCCCTTACTAGAAAACGGTATTTGTTTTCTATTAGGCCTCGGTGGCGAGCACGCGACCCGTCATCTCGGCGGAAGGCTCAATACCAGCCATGGTGAGCATGGTCGGAGCGATATCGGAAAGACGGCCGTCCTCGATACCGGTGAGCTTGGCCTTATCATCAACGATGATGAACGGCACGCGGTTGGTGGTGTGAGCCGTAAACGGATGCTTGGAACCGTCGGAAGCAACGTCAAACATGTGATCGGCGTTGCCATGGTCGGCGGTAATCAGCGCAAAGCCGCCCTTGGCGAGAATCGCCGGGACAACCTTGGACAGAGCATCGTCAACAGCCTCGACGGCCTTAACGGCGGCGTCGAAGACACCGGTGTGGCCAACCATGTCGCAGTTCGCGAAGTTCACGATGTAGAAATCAGCGCGATCCTCGTTAATAGCGGCGACGAGCTTCTCGGTAACCTCGGGAGCGCTCATCTCGGGCTGCAGATCGTAGGTAGCAACCTTGGGGGAAGCGACGAGCACGCGCTCCTCGCCCTCCTTGGGCTCCTCGATGCCGCCGTTGAGGAAGAACGTCACATGGGCGTACTTCTCGGTCTCGGCGGTGTGCAGCTGCTTCAGGCCATTGGCGGCGATAACGTCGGCCAGAACGTTCTCGGGGAACGTCTTGGGGAAGGCGACCTCGACGTCAAACGTCGGATCGTACTCGGTCATCGTCACAAAGTGCGAAAGCTTAATCTGCTCGCGCTCAAAGCCGTCGAACTCCTTGTCCGTGAACACGCGAGTCATCTGACGAGCGCGGTCGGGACGGAAGTTGAAGAAGATGGCCGCGTCGCCCTCGTGAATGCCCTCGTTGTGGGCAGCAAAGGGCTCGACGAACTCGTCGCCGCGCGGATCCTTCTCGTAGTAGGCCTTGATACCGGCAACGGGGTCGGTATCGGCATCGGACGCGTTGACCATGACGTCGTAGGCACGCTGGATGCGCTCCCAGCGGTTGTCGCGGTCCATGGCCCAATAGCGGCCCGAAACGGTGGCAACGCGAGCGTCGCAACCGGTCTCCTCGGAGATCTTAGCCAGAAAAGCGCAGAACTCGCTCATGTAGCCGGCACCGGACTGCGGGTCGACGTCGCGGCCATCCATGAAGGCGTGGACGCGAACGGTCTTGACGCCATGCTGGGCAGCCATCTTGACCAGAGCCTCGACGTGGTTCATGTGAGAATGAACACCGCCAGGGCTCATAAGGCCCATAAGGTGGAGAGTCTTGCCGTCAGCCTTGACGTCGTCCATAGCCTTGACGAAGACCTCGTTCTTGGCGATGGAGCCGTCCTTGATGGCGTTGTTGATGCGCGAAAGCTCCTGGAACACGATGCGGCCGGCACCGATGTTGAGGTGACCCACCTCGGAGTTGCCCATCTGGCCGTCGGGAAGGCCCACGTCCTCGCCCGAAGCACCGAGCGTGGTGTGAGGATACTTCTCGTACAGGCTATCAAGGAAGGGCGTCTTGGCAGCGGCGACGGCGTTCTCGCCATCAGCCGGAGCAAGGCCGCAGCCATCCATGATGATCAGGAGTGCAGGAAGATGACGCTGTGCCATATGTCCTACTCGCCTGCCTTGACGACCATAGAGGCGAAGTCGGCAGCCTTGAGCGAAGCGCCGCCCACGAGGGCGCCGTCAACGTCGGGCTTGGCGACGAGCTCGGCAATGTTGCCGGGCTTAGCGGAACCACCGTACAGGACGCGGATACCGTCGGCGAGCTCCTCGCCAAACATCTCCTTGAGGGTCTCACGGATAGCGCCGCAGACCTCCTGAGCGTCCTCGGCGGTAGCGGTCTTGCCGGTGCCGATGGCCCAGATGGGCTCGTAGGCGACGACGACCTGCTTGGGGCAGGTGATCTCAAGACCAGCAAGGCCAGCTTTGACCTGGTTCACGACGTGCTCGACATAGGTGCCAGCCTCGCGGACCTCGAGGGACTCGCCGCAGCAGAAGACGGGAACAAGACCGGCGGCAACGAGGGCCTTGGCCTTCTTGTTCTGGTCCTCGTCGGTCTCGTGGAAGTAGTCGCGACGCTCGGAGTGACCGATGATGCAGTAGGTGCAGCCAGCGGACTTGAGCATGTCGCAAGAGGACTCACCGGTGAAGGCACCCTTGGCCTCCCAGTACACGTTCTGTGCACCGAGGGCGATGGGGGCAGCCTGAATGCGGTCATGAACCGTGGTGATGTCAATGGTCGGAGGGCAGACGAGCACCTCGACGCCAGCCGGAACCTCGGGCAGAGCCTGAGCCAGCTCGTCGGCGAGCTTGGCGGCCTCGGCGACGTCGTTGTTCATCTTCCAGTTACCAGCGATAAGAAGGGTGCGATTAGGCATCGAGAAGCGCCTCCACTCCGGGCAGGGCCTTACCCTCGACGAGCTCCATGGAAGCGCCACCACCGGTGGAGATCCAGCTCATCTTGTCGGCCAGGTTGAACTTGTTGACAGCCGCGACAGAGTCACCACCGCCGATGATCGAGGTGCAGTCGGCCTCGGCGACGGCCTCGGCGATAGCCTGGGTGCCGTGAGCGAAGTTGTCGAACTCGAAGACGCCCATGGGGCCGTTCCAGAACACGGTCTTGGCGCCCTTGACGGCCTCGGCGTAGAGCTCCTCGGTCTTGGGGCCGATGTCCATGCCCTCACGATCGTCGGGGATAGCGTCGGAAGCGACAACCTCGGGGACAGCGTCCTCGCCAAAGTGATCGGCAACGCGGTTGTCGATGGGGAGCAGGATCTTGACGCCCTTCTCCTCGGCCTTCTTGAGCATCTCGCCGGCGCGCTCGACCCAGTCCTCTTCCTTGAGGGACTGACCGACGGTCAGGCCCTGAGCCAGGAAGAAGGTGTAGGCCATGCCGCCACCGATGATCAGGGTGTCAGCGGAGTCGATGAGGTGATCGAGAACGCCGATCTTGGAGGAAACCTTGGAACCGCCGACGATAGCGACGAAGGGGCGCTCGGGCTCGGCGAAGATGCCGGTCAGCGTGTCGACCTCCTTCTCGAGCAGGAAGCCGGCGACGGCAGGCAGGTAAGCGGCGGGGCCCACGACGGAACCCTGGGCGCGGTGAGCGGTGCCGAAGGCATCGAGAACGAAGACGTCACCATAGGAAGCGAGCTTCTTGGCGATCTCGGGATCGTTCTTCTTCTCACGCTTGTCGAAACGGACGTTCTCGAGAACGAGGACCTTGCCCGGCTCGACGGCGGCGACAGCCTCAGCAGCCTTCTCGCCGTAGGTGTCGGCGACAAAGGCAACATCGAGACCAGAGAGCTCAGCGAGCTTCTTGGCGACAGGCTCAAGGGAGAGCTCAGGCTGGAAGCCGGTGCCCTCGGGACGGCCGAGGTGGCTCATGAGAATGACGCGAGCGTTGTGCTCAACGAGGTAGTTGATGGTGGGCAGGGCAGCCTTGATGCGGGTGGTGTCGCCAACGACGCCATCCTTGATAGGCACGTTGAAGTCAACGCGGACGAGAACGCGCTTGCCGTCGACATCGATGTCGCGGACGGTCTTCTTGGTAAAGGCCATGTTTGCTTCTACCTTTCGTACGTGTCTGCCTCCCATTACGGCAGACGATTTCCTATAAAAAGGGCGCGACCCTAGGGTGTAAGCCCTATAAGGCCGCGCCCTTCTTTAGACGCTCAACGAGCTATTCGCTAAAAGCTAAATTAAGCAACGAACTTCTCGAAGTACTTGATGGTGCGGACCATCTGAGAGGTGTAAGAGTTCTCGTTGTCGTACCAAGAGGTGACCTGAACGAGGGTCTGGCCGTTGCCGAGATCAGAGCACATGGTCTGAGTGGCGTCGAAGATGGAGCCGTGGGTCTCGCCGATGATGTCGGTGGAGACGATGTCGTCCTCGTTGTAACCGAAGGTCTCGGAGATGGTGGCAGCGTAGGCCTTCATAGCGGCGTTGACCTCGTCGACGGTGACCTTCTTGTCAACGACAGCGTAGAGGTTGGTGATGGAGCCGGTCGGCGTCGGGACGCGCTGGGCGGCACCGATGAGCTTACCGTTGAGCTCGGGGAGAACCAGGCCGATAGCCTTGGCAGCACCGGTGGTGTTGGGGACGATGTTGACGGCGCAGGCGCGGCTACGACGCTTGTTGCCCTTGCGCTGCGGGCCGTCGAGCGGCATCTGGTCGCCAGTCCAGGCGTGAATGGTGGTCATGATGCCGGACACGATGGGAGCGAAGTCGTTCAGACCCTTGGCCATCGGGGCGAGGCAGTTGGTGGTGCAGGAAGCAGCAGAGATGATGTTGTCCTCAGCGGTCAGCGTCTCGTGGTTGACGTTGTACACGATGGTGGGCAGATCGCTGCCGGCCGGAGCGGAGATGACGACCTTCTTGGCGCCAGCGTTGATGTGGGCCTGAGCCTTAGCCTTGCTGGTGTAGAAGCCGGTGCACTCGAGAACGACGTCGACGTCGAGGTCGCCCCAAGGCAGGTTGTTGGCGTCGGCCTCCTTGTAGATCTTGATCTCCTTGCCGTCAACGGTGATGGAATCCTCGCCAGCAACGACCTCGTGATCGCGAGCGTAGTTGCCCTGCGTGGAGTCGTACTTCAGCAGGTAAGCGAGCATATCGGGAGAGGTGAGGTCGTTGATAGCGACGATCTCGGAGCCCTCATGACCGAACATCTGACGGAAAGCCAGACGACCGATGCGACCGAAGCCGTTAATAGCAACCTTTACTGCCATTGTGTCTCCTTTCGTAAGGCCCCCGCAAGCTACAGCGCCCGCCGTTGAGGCCCACAAACTAACCACTCGCCTAATATACCTTTTTTTTGACTTGAATTTCACGAGAATAGTCGAAATTGAAAATCAAATTTACGTTAAAACGTTTTAAAGAATAAAATAGCAGCTAAATCCGTATATAAGTCGATACTTTAAACTACCGGTTTGCTTCAATGAGCTTTTCAAGCCTCAAAACTCGATGGTAGAGGGCCGACTTCGACAAGGGAGGGTCAGCCATCTCACCTAAATCACGCAGCGACAGATCGGGATAGCGCTCGCGCAGGTCGCAAAAGACCGCCAAGGCATCCGGAAGCGCATCGCGAAGGCCGCGCTGCTCGAGCTCATCGATAAGCGCAAGCTGATGTTGGGCAGCACCGGCGCTTCTGGTCTGGTTGGCGAGCTCGGCGTTCACGCGACGGTTCACATCGTTCTTAACCAACTTGACCGCGCGCGCCTCCTCAATCTCGGCAACGCTGCGCTTGGCACCAATCAGCTTTAATAGATGCTCGATTTCCTCGGCGCTCTTAATGTACACGGCATATGACCCCCGCCGTGCATTAACACGAGCATGGACCCCAATCTGCCCCAACAGGTCGCAAAGCCCCTTAGCATATTGCTCGCCCTGCACCGCGATCTCCAAATGAAAATCGCCGCGTGGATCGGCCACGAAGCCGCCCGCGATGAGCGCGCCGCGGATGTAGGCAAGCCTGCAGCAGGGACGGGCAACGATGTGTCGGGGAACACCAGCGACGAGCCCTCCCCTGCGGTCTAGAATGCCCAGCAGCACCAGAGCCTTGTCCAGGTCGGGTTGATCGGGCAGGGTAATGAGATAGTTACGGACCTTATGCAAGACCGATTTACGAACGGTGAATTCCGTTTTGAGCTTAAGAATGCGATGCGTCAGCGTGATCATCGTGCGCGCGACGGCTCCCGTCTCGGTCGCGACCGTCAAACGATACCGCCCGGAGCCGGCCAACGAAAGCGTACCGCTCACACGCGTCAGGGCGGCAAGCGTCGACAAATCGCAGTATTCACATTCGGGTTCGCAGCGCGCAAGCTCGTCACGCACCTCGGCGGTAAACGACATGCAGGCCTATGCCTTCGTGTTGGCGCGCGACAGGTCGCGGTGGGAGATGCTCACGTGATACTGGGCGCCTTCCAGGTAACGGGCCGTGGCCTCGGCGATGGCGACGCTACGGTGCTGTCCGCCCGTGCAGCCGATGGCGATAGAAAGCTGCGGCTTACCCTCCGCGATATAGCCCGGCATCACCGTATCGAGCAGCTGCGTCCAGGCCTTCCAGAACTCCTGGGTCTTGGGATGGTCCAGAACAAAGTCGGAGACCTTTTTATCGAGACCGGTCATGGTGCGCATCTCGGGATCGTAGAACGGATTGGGCAGGAAGCGAACGTCGATCATAATGTCCGCCTCGACGGGCATACCGTGCTTAAAGCCAAACGAGAACACGTGAACGTCCATGAGCTGCTGGTCGGACAACTCGGAGAACGCCATGCGCAATTTGTTGCGCAGCGCAGAGGTGCGTAGGCGGCTCGTGTCGATAATCATATCGGCTCGATCGCGCACACCCTGCAGCTGCAGGCGCTCGCGCTGAATCGCATCGGCCGTAGTCTCCCCCGGCTTGGCAATGGGATGACGGCGGCGATTTTCGCTGTAGCGACGAATCAGTACCTCGTCAGAAGCCTCCAGGAACACGATGTCGCAGCTCATCTCGCGCTCTTCGAGCGCGGCGACCGCATCGAGCAGCTCATCGAACAAGCCCTGGCTACGCAAATCGCAGGTGACGGCGAGATGCCTGCCCACGCCCGTATTAATGCCGACGAGCTCGGCAAGCTGGGCGATCAGACGCGGAGGCAGGTTATCGATGCAAAAATAGCCCATGTCCTCGAACACGTGCATGGCCTGCGTGCGGCCCGATCCGGACATTCCGGTGATGATGACGATATCGGGGATGCGCTCCGAGCGCTCCGCCGCATCCATGGCATCTCCCTTTTGCATGTGCTGCCTCCCGAAAACAAGCACGGGACCCAGCAACCCGGATCCCGCGCGGTCAATTGCCTTTATTGAGTATACCGCCCCGAGCGGATACGAGGCCTGTCTTACGCCTCAAGCGCAGCCTTGAACCAACTTGTAATACTCGTGGGGTGCGTGATGGCGGTGCCGACGACAACGGCCCAGGCGCCAGCATCGATCGCGGCGCGAGCCTCCTCGGGCGTATGCACGCGACCCTCGCAAATGATGGGAAGGCCGGGGAATTCCTCGGTCGCCTGACGCAGGAGCGGCAGGTCGGGGCCATCGGCCATGGTGCAGTCGATGGCGGCGACACCGTGAGAGAGCGTGGTAGATACCAGGTCGAAGCCCATATCAACCGCACGGCGAATGTCCTCGATGGTGGCACAATCCGCCATCAGGAGCACACCCTCCTCGTGCAGCGGACGGAAGGTATCCTCGACCGTCTTGCCATCGGGGCGCGGACGATCGGTGGCATCGATCGCCACGATATCGGCACCAGCAGCAACGCAGGCGCGGGCGTGACGCAGCGTCGGCGTGATGTAAACGCCCTCGTGTCCATCCTTCCATAGGCCAATAACAGGAACCTCACAGCGACCCTTAATGGCGGCAATGTCGGCAAGGCCCTGGCAGCGAATGGCGGCGGCGCCGCCGAGTTCGCAAGCGCGAGACATTTGAGCCATGGTCTCGGGCGTACGAAGCGGCTCGCCCATATACGCCTGAACGCTCACGACGAGCTTTCCCTTCAGGGATTGAATCAAAGGATCAACGGTCATGTGCGACTCAACCTTTCTCAAAACAGCCTTCTGAGACACCGCACCTTGACGTTCAAACCGTCGCTCGCGTACCGAAGTACGCTTCGCTCCTCTTTCACGTCAATCTGCGGCACCTCAGAAGGCGCACTTGGTAGTTATGTTTACTTCAACGACGCAAGAAGGTGTTCGGCGGCACCGATAAGCGGCGCGTCGCCCTCCAGAGAACCGATGAGGATCGGCGTGTCCTGAAGCGGGTCGAGCGCCTGGCTGGCATAGCCCTCGTGCACCGAGTCCTTCCACGTCTGCGAACGCCAATCGGGACCCTGATGAATTACGCCGCCCGAAAGCACGATGACCTCTGGATCCAGAATATTGGCAAGCGAGCCCAAGCTGGCGCCCAGCGCAAAGCCGGCGTCATGGATGACCTCGGTCGCCTTTGCGTCGCCAGCACGACACAGGTCGTTCACATCGCGACCGACCGAAGGACGGCTGGGGTCGACGCGGCCAAAACGCTCATCGTACATTCGACCAATGGAAGTGCCCGAAGCAACCGACTCCAGATGGCCGGAACGCCCGCAGGCGCAGGGAATGCCGGCGGCAGCCGAGCACTCGATGTGGCCCATATGGCCGGCAGCACCATGGAAGCCCTGCATCACGCGGCCGTTCTCGACATATGCGCCGCCGATGCCCGTGCCGATGCCAAGACACAAGACGGAGAACTTGCCCTTGCCGACGCCCCAGTGGGCCTCGCCCAGAGCATGAGCCTGCACGTCGCCTACGACGGCAACGGGAAGACCGAGGTCCTCGCGCAGACGCGGCCCCAACTGAACGCCGGACCAGCCGGGCATGATCTCATTGGCATACGCGATGGCGCCCGTCTTGGGATCGACGACGCCGGCGGCACCGATACCGACGCCAAGGACCTCGACATCGGGATTCGACTCGAGAGCAGCCTTGATGGACGCCTCGATACGCTGGAATACGGCCTCGCCGCCCTCCTGGGCCTCGGTAGGAACCTCGGCCTCAAAAACGGGATGGGGCACGCTGCCGTCAGCCGGGTACTCCATGATGGCAGTCGCGATCTTAGTTCCGCCGATATCGACAGAGCAGACGTACTTGTTCTCCATGTCGCTCTCCTTAGGAGATAAAAAACAACTACAGGAAATGCGCCGTCAGGCTAGCCGTCACAGCGCGGTAAAGGTTTTCCAGGTGCCCGAAATCGCCGAGAAACCGTGTGGCCATTGACCTAATGGGTCATGGCCGCACGGTTGAGGCGCGAGGTTGGGCGCCTGGGAAAGCACTACAGCAGACCGTTGTCCTGAAGGACCTTCTTAATCGCCTCGACGTTCTCGCCGGTCATGGCCTTCACCGGGCGCGGCATGGTCGGGCTGTCGAAGATGCCCATGAGGTTCATAGCAGTCTTGAAGGCGCCAACGCCACCGGCATAGCCCTGGACGCCAGAGGTGACATCCCAGATGTGCGAAATCTCATTGAGGCGATCCTGCTCGGCCTTGACGGTAGCCCAGTCACCAGCCTGGGCGGCCTTCCACTGACGCACGTAGCCCTCGGGCTCAACGTTGGCGAGACCCGGGACGGAACCGTCGGCGCCACCGAGGTAGGCGCCGTCGACAACAACCTCATGACCGGTGAGGATGCTCATCGGATGTCCGTTCTTCTCGTTCTCCTGAACGAGGTAGCGGAACGAGATGTCATCACCCGAGGAATCCTTGACGCCGGCCAGAACGCCCTCGGCGCCGAGCTTGGCAAGGAGCTTCCAGGGGAGCTTGGTGTGGACGCACACGGGGATGTCGTAGGCGAAGATGGGCAGGTCGAGTTCCTCATGCAGGATGCGGAAGTGCTCCTCGACCTCGGTCATGCCCTGCAGAGCATAGAACGGGCAGGTGGCGACAAGCGCATCGGCGCCCAGCTCCTGAGCGACCTTGCCGTGCTCGATCATGCGCTCGGTCTCGGTGTCGATGATGCCGACCAGAACGGGAACGCGGTGGTCGACGATACGGACGGCCTCGGCGATGATCTGACGGCGACGCTCGTCGGTGGAGAAGACAACCTCGCCCGAGGAGCCCAGGAAGAACAAGCCATCGACGCCGGCATCGATCATGCGGTTGATGCTGCGCTCAAAGGAGGCAACATCGAGCTGGTGGTCTTCGGTATCGGGAACAACGACGGGAGGGATAACGCCGGTGAATTTCTGAGTTGCCACAAGAATCTCCTTAGCTGTCTGGCGGGCAGCCCTATGCCGCCCACTCTTGTTGGCAGTGTCCAGGCCGTCTAGGCCAAAGAACACGGGTAGAACGTTTGGTTAAAGAAGTCGACGACTTTGTTTTCGAACGCATTGATGCGCTCGTGAGCGTATTTTGCATAGATGATATGCCTCCGGTCACACTCAAGACCGTTGAATACGGCAAACTGATCCTTGGGATCGCTCACGGTATCCATAAGCGATGTGCCCATGAGCACCGATCCGCGCACCCGAGACGACAGCGCCTCGAGGCCGCCAGGAAGCGGATTGGCAACCGCCGTGCAGGCGAGGCCCCGCTCGTCCAGAGCAGAAACCGCCAGCGCGACTCCGCCGCCAAGGCCCTCGCCCCATGCAAAGATGCGGTCGGGGTCCACGCCATCAAGATTGCGCGCCACCTTCGCCATCGCGCAACCCCAACGGACGCGCTTGACAAAAGCAGGAGAGGCAATCCCCTGCTGCAGCTCGCTGGATCCAATCGCCTCATCGTCCAGCGCAAGCACGGCATATCCCATGGCCGCAAACCTCGTCATGTGATGCCATCCCCGCACGGGTCGGTCGATGTCGTGAAACATCAGACATAGCGGCACAAGCTCGGATGCTCGGGCGCGACCGGCAGGCTCAATCAAGCGTGCGTGGACCACATCGCCACCAAGCTCAAAGGAAACCTCGGAGTAGCGGGCATACGGATTGGCGAAATCGATCACCGTAATACTCGGCCCGCAAACCTCAAGGTCCGAAGCGGCTATCTCTAATTCGGAAACATCCGCAGAAGCATCACCGCGCCAATCCCGGAAATCAGCGAGCCTTGACGAGACCGTTCCGGGAATCCCCACAAGGTCGGAGACAATCAGCTCATTGACATTGCTCTCGCACTTAGACATAAGCCTCCCCTCCCTTGCAGAAAAACGGAATGATCAGATCGTCAAAATCCTGAATCTCCTCGTGGCCAAAGCCTTCAAAGAACTCATGACGCTTTTCACAGGTCAGGTTGTTATAGACCGCAAACTGCGTCGCTGGCGGACAGACGGTATCGGCTGTGCCGGTGCCAAACAGCACGGGGCATTTGACCATAGGGGCAAAGTTCTTGGAATCGAAGTACGCCAGCTTGGCATAGGCTACGTCGATACGAGTCGAGTCCTCGTCAAACCAGCGAGACCAATAGCGCAGGCCCTCGTAGGCAATGTCGTCGGCATCCAAATCCCAGACCAGGCGGAAATCCGACAGGAAGGGATAGAGGATGGCGGCGCGATTGATAAGCTCGCTGTTAAGTGCACAGGTCGCAATGCCCAAACCGCCGCCCTGCGACGCGCCGTTCACAAACACACGGGCAAGATCGATGCCCTCGAGCTCGCGAACGATGCGGCACAGGATGCGAATATCTTGGTGCAAGCGGACATAGTAGAGGTTGGCCGGGTCGCCGTCGATACCGGCGACGATATGGCCCGCGACCGTTGTGCCCTCAAATCCACCAATGTCCTCGGAGGGACCTCCTTGGCCGGGGCAGTCGAGGGCGATGAGTGCCATGCCCATGCCCGCAAACGACGCCTGCTCAAACCAGCTGCGGCTTGCACCCGGATACCCATGGAACTGAAGTACCAATGGCACGGGCTCGTCCGAGACGGGTTTAAGGTACTTGGCATGCAGGCGAGCGCCACACATGCCGGTATACCAGAGGTCGAAAAGCTGGCAGGTCACGGCATCGGTGACCGATGCCGTCTCGATCGCATAGTCAAGCCCGACGGCGTCGGCCTCGGCCATGCGATCCTTCCAAAAGAGATCGAAATCTGATGGACGGGGCATGGCGCCTCGATATTCACCAAATTGCTGTTGCAGCTCCTGAGCACTTGGCATGGCTCGTGAACCCAACCTTTCGAAATCGCAACGGAGGTGCGCCCGGCAAGGGAACCGGGCGCACGGGAGGGAAAGCGAGACTACTCGCCGAGCTTGGGATGCAGCAGCGACGGCGCAGCGCCGAGCAGCATCTTGGTGTAGGGGTCCTGGGGGTGCTGGAAGACCTGCTTGGCCTCGCCCTGCTCGACGATCTTGCCGCCATTCATAACGATGATGTCGTCAGAGATATAGCGGACCGTCTGGATGTCATGGCTGATGAACACCATGGCCAGGCCGAGCTCCTTCTTAAGGTCGGTCAGCAGGTTCAGAATCTGCGCGCGGACCGAAACGTCCAGAGCCGAGGTGGGCTCGTCGGCGATGATGGCATCGGGGTTCAGCGACAGGGCACGGGCAATTGCGACGCGCTGGCGCTGGCCGCCCGAAAGCTGACCGGGAAGAACCTCGGCGGCGGAGCTGGGCAGACCGGTGAGCTCCAGGAGTTCCTTGACGCGCTTCTCCTGTTCGGCCTCGGTGCCCAGATTGTGGACGCGCATGGGATCGAGCAGCTGCTCGCGAACGACCATGCGGGGGTTGAGCGCCGTGGCCGGGTTCTGGAACACGACCGAGATGACGCGACCCATGTGGCGACGGTCCTCGGCGGTACGCTTGGTTACGTCCTTGCCCTTAAAGTAGACCTTGCCGCTCGTGGGGGCCTGCAGGCCGCACATGACGTTGGCGGTGGTGGACTTACCGCAACCGGACTCGCCGACGATGCCGATCGTCTGACCGGGCATGAGCCTAATCGTTACACCCTGGACGGCGTGAACCAGGTTGGGGTGCAGAATCGAGCCGGTACGGGTCCTAAAGGTGACGTGGACGTCATCAAGGAAGATGATCGGCTCGACGCCGTTGACTGCGGTCTCGCTCATCTACATCACCTCCGCGTGAGGGGTCAAACCATTTGCCTTGAGCACCTCGTCGGGGAGCTCGGAATAGAAGTGCTCGGTGCCGGGCACGCGCTTGAAGACCGGACGGGTGTCCAGGCCAATGCGCGGATGGCTCGAGCGGGGCGCGAAGCGATCGCCCTTGGGGAAATCGCGCGGGCTCGGAACGGCGCCGGGCACCTGGTGCAGACGGCCCGAACCGCTCTCGATGGACAGAACGGAGCCCAGAAGACCGCGGGTATACTCGTGGATCGGGTTAGTGAGCAGCTCCTTGGTGGGCGCCTGCTCGATAACCTGACCGGCGTACATAACCGTGATGTTATGGGCGACCTCGGCGACCAGCGCCAGGTCATGCGAGACGAAGATCATGGCAAAGCCGAGCTTGGCCTGAAGGTCGTTGAGCAGCTTGATGACCTGCTTCTGGACGGTAACGTCCAGAGCGGTCGTGGGCTCGTCGCAGATGACCAGCTTGGGGTCGCGGGTAAGGGCCATAGCGATCAGGACACGCTGACGCTGGCCACCGGAAAGCTCATGCGGGTAGCTCTCGAGCGTACGCTTGGGGTCGAGGCCCACGAGCTCCAGGAGTTCCTCGGCGCTGCGGGTGCCGCCGCGCTTGGTGAGCTGCTTCATCTGGGCAGAGATGAGCATGGAGGGGTTGAGCGAGGACAGGGCGTCCTGATAGACCATAGCGATATCGGTACCGCGCAGGCCGAACCACTCCTTCTTGCTCATCTTGAGCAGGTCGCGGCCCTCCCAGAGGACCTCGCCGGAAAGGTGCTCGTCATCGTCGGTCAGGCCCATGATGGCCAGCGTGGTGATGGACTTACCGCAACCGGACTCGCCCACCAGGCCCATGGTCTGACCAGGACGGACGTCAAAGTTGACATGGTCGACGACGTTGATATCGCCGTGATGCTCAAACTGGATGCAGAAATCGCGGACCGAAAGGATCGGTTCGACAGACTCGTCGGGCACATGGCGATCGTCACGCTTGAGCTCGACATCGCGCAGGGCGCCAAGGCGAGCGGAGAGGGACTGGGCCTGCTCCTTGTAGGCGCGAACGGGGTCAGAGACCAGCAGGTCGGCCTCGCGACGCTTGGAGGAATCGGTCGGATCCAGGGCGGCGGAGGGAGCAGCGGCCATGGCGTCGGTAATGCCCTCGGAGAGGATGTTGAGTGCCAGGCAGGTGATCATGATGGCCAGGCCCGGGAACAGCGCCTGCCACCAACGGCCGGCGAGCACGCCGCCGCGGGCGTCGGCGAGGATGTTGCCCCAGGTAGCGGTGGGCTCCTGAATACCAGCGCCGATGAAGGTCAGCGAGGCCTCGAAGATGATGGCGTCGGCGACCAGGGTAACGGTGAAGACCATGATCGGGGCGATGCAGTTACGCAGAACATGCTTGATCAAAATCCACGGAGCCTTGGCGCCGGAAACGATGACCGCGCGGACATAGTCCTCGCCGTACTCGGACACGATGTTGGCGCGCACGATACGGGCAATCTGCGGAGTGTACATAAAGCCGATGGCGAAGATGATCGACGGCACGGAGTTGCCCAGGATGGAGACGAAGACGGCCGCGAGGGCGATGCCCGGGATGGACATGATGATGTCCAAGATACGCATGATCGTCTCGGAGACGGCCTTGCGCGAAACCGCTGCAAGGGCGCCCACGACCGAGCCGCAGACCAGAGCCATAGCAGTGGCGCCAAAGCCGATAATCAGCGAGTAACGACCACCGTAGAGCATACGCGACAGAATGTCGCGACCCTTATCGTCGGTACCGAAGATAAATCCGTTGCCGGGAGCCTGGCGAGCCGTAAAGATCTCGACCGGGCTATAGGGGGCAAGAAGGGGCGCCAGAATCGCAGTCAGGGCGACCAGCACCAGCACGACGGCGGCAATCTTAGAAGACAGCGTCATCTTCTTCCAGCCACCGAGCTTGAGCCCCTTGGAGGCAGCCTTCTCGAGCTGCTCGGTTTGCTTCTCTCGAATCTTTACCATAATCTACACCGTCCTGATGCGCGGGTTGATGAGCAGGTAGAGCATGTCAACCACGATGTTGATGATGATGAAGGCAAGAGCAACGACGATAACGACGCCCTGAACCAGGTTCGCCTCGTTGCCCTGAACGCCCTGCAGAATCGCGGTGCCCATGCCGGGGAGGTTGAAGATAACCTCGATGACGACGGCGCCGCCCATGAGATAACCGATCTTAAGACCGAGGGTGGTGACCGGGGTGATCAGCGCATTGCGAAGAACGTTGATGCCGACGACGACCTTCTCGGGAACGCCGGCACCGCGAGCCATACGGACATAGTCCTTGTCGAGTTCCTCGACCATGGCGGTGCGCACGATACGAGTCATCTGGCCCGTCAGCGGAAATGCCAAGGCGATGGCGGGCATAATCATGCGGCCCAGATAACCAGCCGGATTCGTGGTGAAGTGAGGCAGGGCACCCGATGCCGGGAGGACCTTGAGATAAGAAGAGAACAGCAGGATCAACAGAACGGCAAGCCAGAACGACGGGGTTGCCAGGCCGGCGATGGAAAAGACGCGGATCACTTGGTCCGGCCATTTGTCGCGATACAGTGCCGCGATGACGCCGAGCAAAAACGAAACGACCGCACCGATGGCAAGGCCGATGAAGGTCAGCTGCATCGTGACGGGCAGGGCCGTGGAGATGCGCTTGGCAACGGAGTTGCGAGCAGCACCATAGGTGCCCATGTCGCCATGGATCAAATCGCCCATATAGCGCACGTAGCGCACGGGCCAGGGGTCGTCCAGACCATACTTCTCATGGTACTCGGCAACCGCCTCGGGCGAGGCACCGTCACCCAACGCCGTGTAGGCGGGGTCGGTCTTGGAGAACGACATAAGGAAGAACACCAGGACGGTGACGCCCAATGCCATGATCGGCAGCGCCACAAGACGCCTTCCAATCAAACGTAGCAAGTTGTTCACGTTCTCTCCCCTTTCTTTTGTCGGTAGGACCAACTGGTATATGAGTACGGATACTCATTACAAGACCCGAGCGACATCGAGGTCGCCCGGGTCTTTGTTTCAACTATGAGGACGTTGCCTTACGACCGACGCCCTACATATGACTCAAGCGAGTCTTAGGCCTTGACGGTCGCGACGCCCCTGAAGGACATGCTCGTCGTGCCGATGCCCTTGAAGCCATCGAGGGCCTCGCCGTTGGGCGCGGTGGACGGATCGTCCCAGGAAGCGGAGACGGTCTTAACGTGGACAACGGGGTACAGAACGGCGTTGTCGGCGATGATGTCGAAGCACTCGTTCCACTTCTTCTGCTGCTCGTCGCCCTCGGCGGCAAGAGCCTCGTCCATGAGACCGTGGAGCTTCTCCCACTCAGCGGACTCCTTCCACGGGCAACGGGTCTGCATCCAGACGTTGTCACCGTACCACCAGTTAAGCAGCAGGTCGGGATCAGCGCCGAAGCAGGACGGATCGCCAGGGGCAAGGAGGATATCGTAGGCCTCGCCGCCGTCGATGGCAGCGTAGGTGGCCGGCGAGGTATCGGTCTGGATGGTCACGTCGAAGCCGAGAGCGTCGAGGTCGTTCTTGACCTGGGCGGCCATGCCCTTAATCTGCTCGTTGTCGGTGGTGCGCAGGGTGATGGCACCCGGGGTGATGCCGGACTCCTCAATGAGCTTCTTGGCCTTCTTGGCGTCGGTCTTGTAGACCGTGGAAGCCTCATGATAGTTGGTGAAGCTCTTGGGCAGGTAGCAGCTGGCAGCGGTGGCAAGGCCGGCGAAGGTGTTGCTGACCATCTTCTCGGTGTCGAGCGCGTACATGACGGCCTGACGGACCTTGACGTTGTTCCAAGGCTCCTTGGCAACGTTGAACATAATGAAGCGGGTACCGAAGCCCTGGACGTTGTCGATCTTGCAGCCGGCGCTCTCGAGCTGGTCGACGGCGTCAGCGGTGACGAGCTCCATAACGAGCGTGGAGCCCTCCTGCTGAGCGGTAACGCGAGCGGTGGGGTCGGTCAGGATGCTGTACTGGATCTTCTTATCCTCGGCAGCATACTCACCGTTGTACTCGGGGTTGGGAACCAGGGTGATCTCGGTATCGGAGATAGAGTCGTACATCCAGGGGCCGGAGCCGATCGGCTGCTTGGCGCGATCCTCCTCGGTCTGGGTGGCCGGGGTAACGCGGACGATGGCCAGACGATCCTTGAGCAGGGAGAAGTTGGGGACCTTGGTCTTGACCGTCACGGTGCTGGCGTCCTTGGCCTCGATGGACTCGAAGGGCTGGAAGAACGGAGCATAGGTAGCGGAAGCGGCGCAAGCGGTGTAGGAGGCGACGACATCGTCAGCGGTGACCTCGGTGCCATCGGAGAACTTGGCGCCCTTGCGGATGGTGACCTCGAAGGTGGTGTCGTCCACAGACTTGGGATCGTCGGTGGCGAGCTCGTTGAAGGTGCTGTAGTCGTGGTAATCGATGCCGTAGAGGCCCTCGACGACGTGCCAGTTAGCACCCAGGCCCACAGCGGAGCCGGTGCTGGCGGGATCGAAGCTGGACGGAGCGTAAGCGGAACCAGCGGTGATCACGCCGCCGCCACGGTTGGCAGAATCGGTGGAACCGGAAGCGGAACCCTCGTCGCTAGAGCTGCCACCGCAGCCGGTGAGACCAAGCCCTGCGACAGCAGCGACGCTGCCGGTGAGGCCGAGGAACGAACGCCTGGACATACCCTTGTTGATGATGGCCATGTCTTCTCCTATCAATAGAGAATCTTACCCGGGAGCACCTAGACGTGCCCCCGCGCAACTTGCGGACGATATATACCTTACCTACCGACGAACCCAACTTGGGTGCCGCGCTCGGCGACCGATACATACATCCGCTTGAACGGTATTTACTACCGTTCACCGAATTCGTTGACAAACGATACTGTAGACAGTATGTATCGATGAGGTGAGATATCAGTCTTCGTCAAACCGCAGGATAGCAGGGCTGTTCCTTGGGTTAGTCAAACGTTTTAGCGTTAATAAAACCCGAAACCAGCAGGTAATCATGGCGAAATAAATGCTTGAAAATCGCGCAAGCATGTATACCAGTTGTTTAGGCTCGTGTTGAGCTATCGGAATGGCTAGCCGATGCCTCGGCGCGCTCGGCATTCCATGCGACGAGCGTCTCGTGGACCGCCTTGGCGACATCGGCAGGTATGCCGCGAACTTCCGCGATCTCTCGCTCGCTCGCCGCGCGCAAACGCTTCATCGAGCCAAAATGGCGCAATATGGCACGTTTTCTAGTGGGTCCCACGCCTGGAACGTCATCGAGTACCGAAACCGTCATGGCTTTATCGCGCAACTCACGATGAAATGTAATTGCAAAACGGTGCGACTCATCGCGCACCTGCTTGATGAGATAGAGCGACGCGGACCCGGTCGGTAGCACGACGGGAGTCTCGTCCCAAGGCACGAAAACCTCCTCATCGGCCTTTGCCAAGCCACAAACTGGTATATCGAGCCCAAGGGCCTCAAGTTGTTTAATTGCAGCCGTCAATTGCGGCTTGCCGCCGTCGACAACGAGCAGATCGGGGCGCGAGCCAAAACGTTCGTCGGCCATCCGCTCGGGAGCATAGCGACGCCCCAAAACCTCGGACATCGAAACGAAGTCATTCGCCTCGTCCAATTCGGCCTGGATTTTAAAGCGGCGGTACTGGCTCTTGTCGGCGCGGCCGTTGGTAAACACCACCATCGAGGCGACCGTAAAGGTGCCATGCAGCGTAGAGATATCGAAGCACTCGATACGCAACGGCGGCGATGGCAGCGCCAACGCGCTTTCGAGCTCCAAGAGCGCCCGATTGGTGCGGTCGTCGGCATACCCCGTACGCATCATGTAGCGCATGAGTGCATGGCGCGCATTTTTGGATGCCATATCGAGCAAACGGTGCTTTTCGCCACGCTGCGGCCTATGGAGATGACAGGGGCGCTCGCGCTTGCCTGCAAGCCACTCCCCCAGCGCCTCCGCATCCTCAAGCTCGACAGAGAGGTTGATCTCAGCTGGAATATCAGCCGTCTCGTCGTAATAGCGCTTAAGAAAGCCCGATTGAAGCTCCTCTTCATCGACATCCAAACCCTTATCGAGAATGAACTCGCAGGTTCGAACCGTTCGACCCTCACGCACGACAAAAACGCAAGCGGCGGAAATGGTCTCTTCGCGATAGAAGCCGATAACATCGATATCGACGCTCGATGGAAAGACAACCTGTTGGCGATCGTCCAGGCCCCGAATGACGTCCAGGCGGCGCTTGACGCGGGCGGCGCGCTCAAAATCGAGCGCCTCGGCGGCCTCCGTCATCTCGGATGTCAGCTCATCGACGACATCCTTGCGATGACCCGACAAAAAGCGCTCGACACGCTTGACGTTCTTGGCATAGTCTGCCGGGGAAATCGCGCCGACACACGCACCCGGGCCGCGCCCGACATGGTAGTCAAAGCAGGGGCGCCCGTTTTGCGCGCAAATCATATTGACGATGTCTTCCTCGCCCTTGTGGGACTCGACGATGCGGCGGCAGCGACGCCACTCCGCACAGGATGCTGAGCAAATGGGAATAACCTTGCGCAGCGTATCGATGGTTTCACGCGCCGCGCGGCTATCGGTATAGGGGCCAAAATAGCGCGTCCCTGGCTTATGGCGCTCACGCGTGTATTTAATAGCGGGAAATAGATCGCTCTTGGTGATAGCGATAAAGGGATAGCTCTTATCGTCCTTAAGATCGACGTTAAAGTACGGATGGTACTGACCGATTAGATTGCGCTCGAGTACCAATGCCTCGTGCTCGGACTCCACAACGATATAGTCGAAGCTCGCCACCAGCTGCATCATAAGCGGGATCTTCTGGCGCTCGTCCTGCAGCGTCACGTACTGACGCATGCGAGCACGCAGGTTTTTCGCCTTGCCAACGTAGATGACATCGCCCTTGGCGTCTTTCCAAAGGTAGCAGCCGGGCTGCGTGGGAACGCGCGAGACCTGTTCGGCAAGGGTTGGAATGTTATCGTGACCCGTCACGTTTACCTACTTGCGGCGAAGTAACGCAGAAACCTCGGGCATCTTAAAGGCGACGGCCAGACCAAAGGTGACGGCGAGTGAGACGATGCCCGCAACGCAAACATAGCACAAGGTAACCAGAATCGAGCCGCCGAGCGCTCCGACAAAGTGCTCGAGCGCCCACATAACGACGGCGCCAGTCGCCGCACCCAGCCCTCCAAGCAAAAGGCCAAAGAAGCCTCCGTGCAGTATGGACGTAACCTGAAGGCCATGCAGACGACGGCGCAGCCACCACAGTGAACAACCGACCAAGATAACGTAGTCGACGACATACGAAAGCGCGATGGCCGGCATGCCGTAGCCGAGGGCTACCCCAAACAGCAGCACCGAACCGGCCTGCCCAATGGCGGAGTAGAGACAATAGCGGCCATAGGGCTTCATATCGAGCAGAGCAGAGAAGCTCTTCTGCATCAGCACGACCACGCCGTAGAGTGGCAGCGAGAGCGCCAGATAGACAAGGAACTCGGATACCAGCGCCACGCCGGACTCATCAAACTTGCCGGCACAGTAAATCATGTTGAGCGGACGGGCGAAAACAATCAGGTACAACGCAAACGGGATCAGGAAGAACAGCATCTGGGCGACACCGTGCGAGATGCCAGTACGAACACTGTCGTAATCTTTCTCCTGCGCATCGTGAGAGAGCTCGGTGTACAGCGCCGTCGAAAGCGAAGCGGCAATCAGCGCGTAGGGCAGCGTGTACCACAGGCGCGCATACGCGATGACAGAAGGACCGGTCTCGGGCTGTACCACCAGCGCGGCGGCATTGGTGATGGAGGTCGAAACAAACATGCACACCGTTGCAAGCAGCGTCGGAATACCGAGCGTAATCGTCTGGCGCAGCGCGGGATCCTTAAAGTCGATATGGATATGAGGATGCACGCCGTGCTTGCCGAGCGCGGGGATCTGACATGCCATCTGGACAAAGACGCCAAAGGTCGTTCCGGCTGCAATAAGAATGATGCCGGCACGCTCACCGAATTGTGCGGACACAGGAGCAAAGCCCATAAAGCTCGCGATGACAATCGCATTGTTGAGGACCGGGGCAAACGTCGACCAGAAGTAATCACGGTGTGCGTTGAGAACGCCCGAGAACACCGAGCCCAGCCCGTAGAACAGAATCTGGATGGCAAAGAAACGAAACATGAACGCGGCTGTATTTATGCTGCCGCCGTCACCCGAAAGGAACGACTGCGTCCAGATAAAGCCCGGAGCGAACACGGTGCCCAGCACCGAAATGCCGCCCAGCAGCAAAAGCAGGATGCCGAGCAGATTGCCTACGTATTCGTTTGAGGCGTCGCGACCCTGTTCACGACGCACGCCCATGTACACCGGCAAAAAGGCGGTAACCAACATACCGCCCATCACGAGCTCGTAGAGCATATTGGGCAGGTTGTTGGCGACCTGATAGGAAGATGAGAGCAGCGACATGCCGATGGCGGCAGCCATAGCCCACGTGCGGATGAACCCTGTGACGCGCGACACGATGGTCAGCGCAGTCATAAGGCCGGCAGAACGGCCAACCGTAGAGTAATCCGACGAGCCCATATCATCTACGTCGTCCTGCGATTGGGGGCTAACTTCAGTGTGTTGTCGAGAATCAACCTCGATATCGGGCTCATCGATTATCGCGAAGGGGTCGTCGACCAAAACGGCATCATCGGCAGAAAAAGCGCCGCCAGCAGGCGTGACATCGTTGTCAAACGAAGCGCCATCGTTAGCTACGGCATCATCACCAAACACCGTGTCAACTTCCCTGGCGGCAGCGGTTCGATCAGAAAACGACAAAAGGCCCCAATCATCGTCGTCGACAGCAACGCCCTCGACCGGATCGGTCGAGCCGAGCGGTGACCACTCGTCATCCATAAGCAGCTGCTCGTCATCCCCGTCGGTTGCATGCCTTGCGGAACGATCGGCTGGAGCGCCCTTCAACGTGCCCTTTCCCTGAGCCGCCATCAAGAACACTGCTGTCTCATCGGGACGCGGCGCACGAGACGCCCCAGCGGCAGCAGGCATCCGTCCGGCACGGGATTGAGCCGCGGCCAAAAACACCGCCGTCTCATCGGGGCGACCCGAAGAGAGAATCGTACGAGGAAGCGCCGCACCAGCACCGGCAGCACGCAAATACACGGCCGTCTCCCCTGGATCTGCAGCAGCGGACCAGGCGTTTCGAATCTGGTCGTCGACCGAAGAAGCCTCAGACGCGGACGCCTGAGAAGCCGAACGCTTTGCAAAGTGAGCCCCGCGCTTCGATTCTTCCTGCGGCATCGCTCAGTCCTCTCTCGTGATCGGGGCAACCGTCGCCCCGCAAAATGCAACTAAGTCGTCGGGGGCAAGCTCAAGCTGATAGCCACGCTTACCGCCTGAGATAAAAATGGTATCCCAAAGGACGCATGTCTCATCGATCAGCGTCCGAAAGCGTTTTTTCATGCCGACTGGACTGCAGCCGCCCCGGACATACCCCGTCGCGGCAAGCAAGTCCTTGACATGCATCATGGTCAGCGACTTTTCACCAGCGGCGCGCGCGGCGGCCTTTAGGTCAAGCTCGTCGGCAACGGGAATACAGCACACAACGTGTTCGTTGGACGGCGTCACGCAAACCAAGGTCTTAAAACCCTGGCCAGGCTCCTCGCCAAGTTGTTCCGAAATCGCAACGCCTAAACCCGCCGACTCATCGCCATAGTCTTCATACGTATGGAGAATATAGGAGATGCCGGCGTTTTCCAGCTCGCGCATCGCATTGGTTTTCGGCGTCTTTGCAGCCTTTGCCATGGCATGCCCCTTCCCTCGCGTTCGAACGTAACGCCTAAGTATATGTCCAATGTAGCAGCATGCGCCATCTCGACACACAGAAGCGCCACCGAATCGAAAGGAATCGGTGGCGCTTCTCGCATGACGGCGTCTCTTTACTGGGCGTCGAGTTGTGCCTGACGCTCACGGTCGCGCTCGAGCAGCGGAGCCAAGAACTTGCCCGTGTAGCTCTGCGAACATGCCGCGACCTGCTCCGGCGTACCCGAGACCACGACGGTTCCGCCGCCATTGCCGCCCTCGGGACCCATATCGATCAGACGGTCGGCGACCTTGATGACATCGAGATTATGCTCGATTACCAGAACCGTGTTGCCCGCATCGACCAGGCGCTGCAGCACGTCGAGCAACTGGCGGACATCCTCAAAATGGAGACCGGTCGTCGGCTCATCCAGAATGTAGAACGTCTTACCCGTCTGACGGCGGTGAAGTTCCTTGGCGAGCTTTACGCGCTGTGCCTCGCCACCCGAAAGCGTCGTTGCCGGCTGGCCCAAGCTCACATAGCCCAGGCCCACATCGTACAGAGTCTGGAGCTTACGCTTAATTTGAGGAATATTGCCAAAGAAAGCCAGCGCCTCGGTGACGCTCATGTCGAGCACGTCAGAGATGGTCTTACCACGGTAGGTGACCTCAAGCGTCTCGCGATTATAGCGCTTGCCGCCGCAGACCTCGCAGGGAACATAGATATCGGGAAGGAAGTGCATCTCGATCTTAATTTGTCCGTCGCCCTTGCATGCTTCGCAGCGGCCGCCGCTCACGTTAAAGGAGAAACGTCCCGGCGAGTAGCCGCGTGCCTTCGACTCCGGTGTGCTCGCAAACAGCGCGCGCAGATCATCCCACAGGCCAATGTACGTAGCGGGATTGGAACGCGGTGTACGGCCGATCGGCGACTGGTCAATGTCGATCACCTTATCGATGCACTCGATACCCTCGAGCTTTTTGTACGGGCCCACAGGACGCGTCGAGCGATGAATGGCATTCGTAAGAGCAGGCGCGATGGTGTCGGTAACCAGGGAGCTCTTGCCCGATCCCGACACGCCGGTAACGACCGTAAGCGTACCGAACTCAATCTTGGCGGTAACGTTTTTAAGGTTGTTGGCACGGGCGCCCGTGATCTTAAGGCAGCCGCGACCGGGCTTGCGGCGCTTATCGGGAACCCGAATCATTCGCTTGCCAGTCAGGTAGGCACCCGTCATCGAATCGGGGCACGCCATGATATCGGCAGGCGTTCCCGCGGCGACCACGTGTCCGCCGTTCACGCCCGCGCCAGGGCCCATGTCGATCACATAGTCGGCAGCACGAATCGTATCCTCATCATGCTCAACGACGATGACGGTATTGCCGATATCGCGCAGGCGCTCAAGCGTCTTGATCAGGCGCTCGTTATCGCGCTGATGGAGGCCGATCGATGGCTCGTCCAAAATGTACAGGACACCCATGAGGCCGGCGCCGATCTGCGTTGCCAGGCGAATGCGCTGGGCCTCGCCTCCGGAAAGCGTCGCCGAGGCACGGTCGAGGGTCAGATAGTCGAGTCCGACATCGACCAGAAAGCGCAGGCGCTCCAGGATTTCCTTAACGATGCGCCCGCCGATAAATTGTTGGCGCTCGGTAAGCTCCAGGCCCTCAAAAAACTCGAGCGACTCGCGGCACGACAGGCAGCAGACCTCGTAAATGGACTTACCGCCTACGGTAACGGCGAGCATCTCGGGGCGCAGACGAGCACCATGGCAACTCGAGCACGGCTCCTCGCGAATGTACTTCTCCAAGCGCGCCCTGGTGTTCTCATTCGTCGTCTCGTTATAGCGCTCGTACAGGATATTGCGCACGCCCGAGAACTTGGTGTCCCACTGGCTGCGACGCCCATCGAGCTTTTGATAGTCGACCGAAATCTTCTGGTCGCCCATGCCGTCTAAAAACGCGCGACGCACCCGCGGAGGCAGATCCTCCCACGGCGTATCGACGCTCACCTTAAAGTGTTTGCAGACCGCAGCGAAAATCTGCGGATAGTAGTTAGAGTTGCCAAACAGGCTGCCAAAGACCCCGTCGGCGATCGACTTCGAGGGGTCTTCGATTAGCGCTTCGGCATCGACCGTCTTCTTAAAGCCCAGGCCATCGCACTCGGGGCACGCGCCATAGGGCGCGTTGAACGAGAAATCGCGCGGCTGCAGGTCATCGATGGAGTGCCCATGCTCCGGGCACGCCAGCGCCAGCGAATACTCCAGCAACTCGCCTTCGGTCCCCTCGGGAGCGTCGCGGTCGGGCAGCAAGTATACGTTCACATTGCCGTGCGCCAGCGCAGTCGCCTGTTCAACGGACTCGGCAATACGGCCCAGGGAGTTCTCGCGAATCACGATACGGTCGACCACGACCTCGATATCGTGCTTGAATTTCTTATCCAAATCGATAGGGTCATCAAGCGAGCGAACCTCGCCGTCGACGCGCACGCGGCTAAAGCCCTCGGCGCGAAGATCCTCGAACAGCTTGGCATACTCGCCCTTACGACCGCGAACCACCGGTGCCAGCACGAACGCGCGGCGGCCCTCCCCCGCAGCCAGGACTTTATCGGCAACCTGGTCGGTCGTCTGGCGCTCGATTATGCGACCGCACTCGGGGCAGTGCGGCGTACCGACGCGAGCAAACAGCAGTCGCAGGTAGTCATAAATCTCGGTTACGGTGCCCACCGTCGATCGAGGATTCTTGGATGTCGTCTTTTGATCGATCGAAACAGCCGGCGAAAGGCCGTCGATCGAGTCCAGATCGGGTTTGTCCATCTGGCCCAAAAACTGACGCGCATAGCTCGACAGGCTCTCGACGTAGCGGCGCTGGCCCTCGGCATAGATCGTGTCGAACGCCAGCGAGCTCTTGCCCGAGCCGGAAAGGCCGGTAATGACCACGAGCTGGTCGCGTGGAATGGATACATCGATATCGCGCAAGTTGTGCTCGCGCGCACCGCGAATAACGATAGAGGAATCAGACATGGAAGCTCCTTGCCTCCTATAACTTCAAATCACACCGTCGATGAGTTTAGCGCACTCAACGCGCACAGATGTTCGTGATACAAGATTCGCAGACCTTTAGCTTTGCGTATCGGGCGCTTTGTTTCTCGAAATGCCGTGGAAAGGTTACAGTAATCTAATGCTGAACTTAATTTGCTGTACCAGAGGAACGTCCATGACCGAAGATATCCCCCTTGAAATCACTTCGAGCGACATGGCCAATCTGCCCATATTCATCGCCGTCCTTATCGTGGCCGCCGTCGTCGTGCGCGTGTATTTTTCAATCAAACGCAACGAAAAGCCACCCATTGCCCGCGTCTTTTGGTGCGCGACGCTCCTCATCCCGCTCGGCGTGGTAGCTGCATGGGTTACGAATCAATTGCTCGTAAATGAGGGCAGCTCCCTATGGGTCCTTTCTTATTCGGCGCTCGGTGCTGCCGCCGTCATGCTTCTTGTCGAGCCCTTGGTTTCGGGACTTATCGACCAAACCGACCTTGCGACGGGAACGGTTGCCTGTATTTGCCGTGACATCCTTGTCATCGCCGCTGTTTCAGCGCTCTCGTTCGTTTCACTCGAAATTGCCTGCAACGAAACGTTCTATCGCATTCCCGCCAACTCATTCGGGTTTTCCGTCGGGCTGCTCGCGACGGTTCTGCTCTCCCTTTATTTGGTGGGGCAGCGTCATGGAGGCGTCATGGCCCTCGTGCCCGTCGTCTGTTGCATCCTTGGCATTGCCGAGCACTTCGTCATAACGTTTAAAGGCGAAGCCATCCTGCCAAGCGATATCTTGGCCCTTGGCACCGCAATGGAAGTGAGCGAGGGATACGAGTTTACCTTTACCGCCGGAATCGTAACCTCTCTCGCCCTGCTGGAGATTTCCCTGGGGCTTCTTTCGCTCATCCGACCGCGAAAGCTCCGTACGCCCACCCATGTCTTCCCCGCTATCGCCGCTAACCTCTGTGCTTTTCTGCTAGTGACCGTTGTGGGGCTCTCAGGCTTTTCCAACATCGACTTGGAGCAGGCGCTGGATTTTGGATTTGACCGTTGGCAGCCCATCACCACGTATGCGTCTCAGGGTTTTATCACTTCGTTCACCGAAATGGTCAACGAGTTGCCCATTGAGAAGCCCGAAGGCTATACGCCCGATGAGGCGCAGAGCATCGAGCAGGAGCTCGCCGCCGCCTACGACAGCGCATACGGCTCGAGCGAGCAGCGCGCGGCGGCCGTTGCCCAGTTCAATGAAATCAAGCCGACGATTGTTGCCGTCATGAACGAGAGTTTTAGCGACCTTTCGTGCTTTGAGCAGCTCCAGGCGGCCGGGTACACCGGCCCCGCATTCTACAACTCGCTTCCCGACACACTTGTTCGCGGCACCATGCTCGCTTCGGTCGCCGGTGGCGGAACGGCGAACTCCGAATTCGAATTTTTGACCGGAGCGACAACGGCCTTTGTCGGATTAGGCAAGATCCCCTATCAGCTGTATCAGATGAATGGCGTAAACAGCCTGGCAAAGGACCTTAAAGAGCTTGGGTATACCGCTACCGCTATGCACCCGCAAAACCCCGTCAACTACCATCGAGATAAAATCTATCAGCAGCTGGGCTTTGGAGACTTTCTTTCAATCGGCGATTTCGAAGGTGCGCCCTATTACCATGCCGGCGTATGCGACTACGCCACCTACGACAAGATACTCGACCTGCTTAGAACCGACGAAGCGCCGCAGTTCATCTTTGACGTCACGATGCAAAATCACGGCGGCTACGACCATGGCACCGTTCCCGCCGAAGAGCTGACAAACTATTGGGTCGAGGGAGCCAGCGAAGGCGCCAACAGCGCGCTCAACACCTATCTCACCTGCATCAACGCATCCGACCGGGACCTCGAGTACTTTATCAACGAGCTCCGCAACATCGGCAGACCGGTTGTTCTTGTCTTTTTTGGCGACCATCAGCCGAGCGCCGCAACGACTCTCAACGACGAGCTGTACCCTCAGGAAGATACGGCAAGCCACGCTTTCCGTATCTATCAGTCGACATATCTCGTCTGGGCTAACTATGAGATCGCCGGCAATACCGAGCTCAACGTCTACGACACCGTCGGGGCAAACGAGATTGCAGCCATTACCCTTAATAAGATCGGCGCCCCGCTCACCAATTACCAAAAGGCCCTGCTTGCGACAAGGTCAGATGTGCCCACCATCAATGTCGCCGGCTATCTCGGTGCCGACGGGCTGCGCTACGACTTGGAATCGGAAGACAGCCCCTACGCCTCGACGATCGACAAGCTGCAGCGCATGCAATACCTCGAGTTCGCCAGCAAAGTTCAGTAAGCCCGCCCATTCGCTTGGGCCCATCGTATTGCAAGCACGCTCGGCCCAAACGCATCGCAAATGACTCCCGCTCGCAAACGAGGGTACAATGACGCTCGTGTCACATCGCGGGGCCCCGGCCCCAGCATATACAAAGGAGTCATACATGGGTTGCGAACACGCACAGGCCGCCGGCGGACAAACGTCGCCGTCGCAATTTGAGGAGAACACGCTGTCCGAGGTCAAGCGCGTCATCGCCGTGCTTTCCGGCAAGGGCGGTGTCGGCAAGTCATTTGTCACCGGTGCCATCGCCACCGAGCTTGCCCGTCACGGCCACAAGGTCGGCGTCCTCGATGCCGACATCACCGGTCCCTCTATCCCCAAGATGTTCGGTATGAGTGGACGCCACGTCCATGCCCTTGGCAACCTTATGCTGCCCGAAATCTCCGAGCACGGCGTCAAGGTCATGAGCTCCAACCTGCTGCTCCAAAACGAGACCGACCCCGTCCTTTGGCGCGGTCCGGTCATCGCAGGCGCCATTAGGCAGTTCTGGAGCGAGACCTCGTGGGGCCCCATCGACTACCTACTGGTCGACATGCCTCCGGGAACAGGCGACGTCGCGCTCACCGTCTTCCAGTCGCTGCCGGTCGACGGCATCGTCATCGTCACGAGCCCGCAGGATCTGGTCTCGATGATCGTCGCCAAGGCGGTCAACATGGCCGAGAAGATGAACGTCCCCATTCTGGGCATTGTCGAGAACATGAGCTATATTGAGTGCCCTGACTGCGGCAAGAAGATCGAGGTCTTTGGCAAGAGCAAGCTCCCCGAGGTCGCAGAGCGCTATAACCTCGACATCTTGGGCCAGCTTCCCATTAATCCGGTACTCGCCGAGGCCTGCGATAAGGGCGAGGTCGAGACCGCGCTGCCCGATGGCATGTTGCCCAAGGCAGTCTCTGCCGTCGAGGCTATTACCCCGCACGAGACCGACGAGGCCTAAGTGAACGCGAGCGCCCTCTATGACGTCTTGGTAATCGGCGGCGGGGCTTCAGGCCTCGCCGCCGCCATTACGGCCGCACGCGCTGGCAAAAGCGTCTGCATCGTTGAGCGCGATGTCGCCTGCGGCCTCAAGCTCCTTGCGACCGGTAACGGCCGTTGCAACCTCTCCAACGAATCGATTGATCCTCAGCGGTATAACCACCCCGCATTCGTCGAATCCGTCATGGGCCCCCAGCCCGAACAAGAGCTTATGGGTTTCTTCTCCTCGCTGGGCATCATGACAACCTCCGAGGAAGGCCGGCTGTACCCGCGCTCCCTTCGCGCCGAATCGGTGCGCGACGCGCTTCTCAACGTTTGCGACCGCCTAGGTATCACCTTAATCTGCGGAGCCAACGTTGCCACGGCGCACAAAGCTTCCGAAGGCTGGGCACTCCAAATAGACCGTCCAGCGCGGGCGCTCAAGGCAAAAAAGCACGACGACCGAAAATCGGAGCTCCGCTCGCTTCGGAAAGCGCTCGCCGATGTCCCTCGCAAGAACGAGGCCCTGCAGGCACATGCCGTAATTATCGCTACGGGCGGCAACCCCACCGGTATCGCCGATACGTTTCGCCTCCCCCTCACTTCGCTGCACCCCATCCTCTGCCCCGTATCGGCAACGGTCGTTGGCGATCGGGCGGCACTCAAGACGTTGGATGGCCTGCGCGTCCGTGTCCGCTTGACGCTCGCCCACAATCATAATGAGCTCTGGCACGAAGACGGTGAAGTGCTGTTTCGAACCTTTGGCATCTCGGGTGTCGCTGTCTTCAACCTCTCCCGTCGTATCCAGCGCGGCGATACGATCCTGCTCGACGTTTTCCCCGACCTCTCCAAAGACGAGTTGCTCGATATGCTCAACCGGCGCGTTGAGCTGCTCGGCGGCTTTTCGCCCCGCGATCCCCGTTGGCTCGACGGCATGCTCGCCCCGCAACTCTCCCGCGTCGTCTGCACAACGTTCGAGCAGTGCCATCCAGGCTCCAACGATGTCATCCACCTGGTCTCGATCCTCAAACACTTTAAGTTGCTCGTCGAGGGAACAGCCGAGGAGCGCTCAGCACAGGTCACGCGTGGTGGCATATCTGTCGAGAGCATCTCAACACCCAGCCTACGCGCGCGCAGCGTTGTCGACGCCCCGCTTTACGTCTGCGGTGAAGCGCTCGACATCGACGCCGATTGCGGAGGCTTTAACCTTGCGTGGGCCTGGATCTCGGGCATTCGCGCTGCAAGCAGCCTGTAGCCGCGCAGTCTATAATCAAAAACGCATTCGGGCCGTCTGGGATACCGGACGGCCTCTTTCTTGCCTCTAAGGAGACCTCGATGGTTGAAATCACCCAAGTCAACGCGTCGCTCGATGAAGCCGGCGATGAAAATGCCTGTCTCATTGTTGGCAAGCGAGTCGCCAAGTGCGTCCTACGTTGCAAGGACTCCGAGATCAAGTCCATCGAGCTCCACCGCAAGTCAATCGACGCTCGCAAAAAACGAGACGTCCATTTTATCCTGAGCTTTCGTGTTGAGCTGACTAGTCCCCACCTCGAGCGAGAAGCGATCGACAGCGTTGCCGAGCGTGACCGCTCGCGCGTACGCGCGATAGAAGACGATGAGCCTTCATTCCCCTCCCCCGCCTCCGACGCACCTCAAGAACGCCCTGTCGTTGTCGGCGCCGGATGCGCCGGCCTTTTCGCTGCGCTTACGCTCGCCGAAGCAGGTCTTAAGCCCTTGCTCATCGAGCGCGGCGACCCGGCATTTCGCCGCTCGCGGGCGATCGACCTCTTTCTAAAGGAGCGCATCCTCGACCCCGAGAGCAATATCCAGTTTGGCCTGGGCGGCGCGGGGACCTTCTCGGACGGCAAGCTCAATACGGGAACCAAAAATCCCGCCCATCGCCTTATCCTCGAAACCTTCGTCGAGGCGGGTGCGCCCCGCGATATTCTGTGGGATGCCAAGCCGCACATTGGCTCCGACATCCTCCCCACCGTCGTCACCAACATTTCCCAGCGTATCGAGCAACTCGGCGGAACCGTCCGCTATCGAACAAAGCTCGTCAATATTCGAACCGATGGATCTGGCGCCATCACCGGCATCGATGTCCAAACGCCCCAAGAAACCACAAGCGAGGCAATCGCCACAAAACACCTCATTCTCGCCTGCGGCCATTCCGCCCGCGACGTATTCGAGCTTCTCAAGGAACATAACGTTGCCCTCGCGCAAAAGACCTTTGCCATGGGCGTGCGCATCGAGCATCCACAGCGCGACATCGACCGTGCCCAATATGGCCCTTCGGCGGGGCACCCGGCACTCGGAGCAGCCCCCTACAAGCTTGTCGCCCATCTTCCCAACGGCCGCAGCGTGTTCTCGTTTTGTATGTGCCCCGGCGGGCAGGTTGTCGCTGCCTCTTCCGAGCAGGGCCACTTGTGCGTCAACGGCGCCAGTCTCAATGCCCGCGACGGACACAACGCAAATGCCGCCCTGCTCGTTAACGTCACGCCAGAGGACCTTCCCGACGATGACCCGCTCGCCGGCATCGAGCTCCAGCGTGCCTGCGAGGCGGCCGCCTATCGCCTGGGCGGTTCCAACTGGAACGCACCGGCACAGCTCGTCGGAGATTTCCTCGCAGGACGCGCCAGCAAGGCGCCCGGAAAGGTAAAGCCCACCTATCCGCTCGGTGTGACCTGGACGGCAATTGACGAAGCCCTGCCGCAGCATATCGTCGAGTCGCTCCGCCTGGGACTTCCCCTACTCGGAAAAAAGCTACGAGGCTACGACCGCCCCGATGCCGTTCTTACCGGCGTGGAGACTCGTTCGAGCTCACCGGTCACTGTCACCCGAGATCGCGCGTGTCACGCCGTGGCGACTCCAGGCCTCTACCCTTGCGGCGAGGGAGCAGGATATGCCGGCGGCATCATGAGCGCCGCCACTGATGGCATCCGGTGCGCCGAAGCCCTGATTGCAGACCTCTAGCACACTAAAGACACAGACCCCGAGCTCAACGAGAAGCGCGGGGCCTGTACCCTATTTCTTAAATCGCGCGCCCTGGCGTTTTCTGCCCGAAGCGAACGTGGAACCCTTGCGGGCCTGCGAGCGCAGGCGCTCAATCGTTTCGTCCTCGGGCGCGCCCTCGAGCATCGCCCGAATCTGAACGACGGCATCACGCAGGCGCGCCGCCTCCTCAAAGTCCATGGCGGCGGAGGCATTACGCATGTCTTCTTCCATGGTCTCGACGATCCGCACCAGCTCGTCATGCGGCAGCCCTTCCAGCTGCTCGGTAAGCGTCTGTTCAGGCGTCACCGTCTCTGGCACCTCGCCCTCGCCGTTTTCATCGGGTGTATAGAACGCACCATGGCCCAGAGAGTCGCCCTTCGAGCGTCCCTTGGACCCCACGGTCTTTTCGGCCTCGGCAATAAAGCTCGAAATATCGTTGATGGCCTTGTGCACCGTCTTGGGCACAATGCCGTGTTCTTCGTTGTAGGCCATCTGGATCTCACGACGGCGCTGCGTCTCCTCGATGGCTTCTTTCATCGAATCGGTCACGACGTCGGCGTACATGATGACTTCGCCGTCGGCATTGCGGGCCGCACGGCCAATCGTCTGAATCAGCGAACGGCGGTTACGCAAGAAACCTTCCTTATCGGCATCGAGAATTGCCACCAGCGAGACCTCGGGAAGATCCAGACCCTCGCGAAGCAAGTTGATGCCAACCAAAACATCGATCTTGCCCTCGCGCAACGTTCGCAGAATCTCGACACGGTCCATCGTCGCCGTATCGGAGTGCATGTAGTTGACCTTAATGCCGGCATCGAGCAGGTGATCGGTCAGATCCTCGGCCATGCGCTTGGTCAGCGTGGTCACCAGCACGCGCTCCTTGCGGGCCACGCGCTCGCGAATCTCGTCCTCAAGATCGTCAATCTGGCCTCGGACCGGACGAACGTCGATTTTGGGATCGAGCAGGCCGGTCGGTCGAATAATCTGTTCAACATCGTTTTGACTCACGCGCAACTCATAGTCACCCGGCGTAGCCGAAACGTAGATGAACTGCGGGATCCTCGCCTCAAACTCATCGAAGCGAAGCGGACGGTTGTCGAGCGCCGAGGGCAGGCGAAAACCATGCTCCACCAGGGTCACTTTACGCGATCGGTCGCCTTCGTGCATACCGCGAATCTGCGGCACCGTCACATGGCTCTCGTCGATGATGCAGAGCATGTCCTTGGGAAAGTAGTCAATCAAGGTAAACGGCGGCTCGCCCGGTTTACGTCCATCCAGATGGCGCGAGTAGTTCTCGATGCCGTTGCAAAAGCCCATCGTCTCGAGCATCTCGAGGTCATAATCGGTCCGCTGCTGCAGGCGCTGTGCCTCGAGCAACTTGTCGGTCGCTTTGAGCTCCGCCACGCGCTTTTCGCATTCTTCGCTGATCGATTTCAGGGCCGCCTTCACCTTTGGCTTCTCGGTCACGTAGTGCGAAGCCGGCCACACGGGAATCGCTTCGTACTCACGCAACATCTCACCGGTAACCTCATCGATCTCGGCAATCAGCTCAACCTCGTCGCCAAAGAACTCAAACCGCAACGGGTGCTCCGCATAGGGCGGATACACATCGACGACATCGCCACGTACGCGGAACGTACCACGCGCCAGGTCATAGTCATTACGGTCGTATTGAATGTCGATGAGCGCATGGATAAAGTCATCGCGCTCGAGCGGCACCTTCTTATCGACGTTTGGTGCCAAGCCCGCATAGTCCTCGGGAGAACCGATGCCATAGATGCACGAGACCGATGCGACGACAATCACATCGCGTCGAGAAAGCAACGATGCTGTCGCCTGATGGCGCAACATCTCGACCTCTTCGTTAATCGACGAGTCTTTCTCGATATACGTATCACTCTGCGGTACATATGCCTCGGGTTGATAATAGTCGTAGTACGAGACGAAGTAGACCACAGCGTTGTTGGGAAAGAATTCTTTGAGCTCGCTCGCAAGCTGTGCGGCGAGGGTTTTGTTGGGGGCCATGACCAGCGTTGGCTTACCGAGAGCTTCGATGGTCTTGGCCATGGTAAAGGTCTTGCCCGAACCGGTCACGCCAAGCAAAACCTGATAGCGGTCTCCGTCCCTCACACCCTTCACAAGCGACTCAATGGCCTTCGGCTGGGAACCTGCAGGCTCATAGGGAGACACGACCTTAAACGGCACATCAGAGCCCTCAACGCCAAAACGTTTGAGCTCTCCGCCAACACGCTCAACTTCAAAATCCGCCATGGATACTCCTAACTCATATATCTGCAGTATACGCAGGCGGCAGGCATAGTCCTATACGAACCGGTCGGGATAGAGGGTCTTATAGCGAACCCAGGCATTATTGACACGAATCAAATAGGCTTGTGTCTCGGGGAAGGTAATCGCGTTGTGGAGCGATGTGTTTTGCTGCGCCCACCCATCGACATTGCCCATTCCGGCATTGTAAGCAGCAATAGCACTATCCGTCGAGCCATTGAAATACGTCAGCAGGTACGAGAGGTACGCGCACCCAAATTCGATATTCGTAGCGGGGTCATTCAGGTTATCGGCAGAATACTCGTCCCCGTCGACAAGGCCCTTGGCGATCATATCCTGAGCGGTTTCAGGCATAAGCTGCATGAGACCTTGGGCGCCCTGGTTGGATTCCGCCTCGGGATCCCAGTTTGATTCCGACTTGATGACGGCACACACCAGATACGGATCGAGATTATGCGAAATACTGGACTGCTTTACATACGCCTCATAGTCAATCGGATAAAGCGGTTTAAAGAAAGCGGCGGGAGCACACGAGTAAACGAGCGAGATAAGGCCAAAGACGAAAACGAGAGCCAGCGGCACAAAGCGATACCACGTAAAGAAACGCGTCTTAGGCATCTGTCGCCCCCTTATTCGTAGCGTCCATAAGGCCATGGCGAGCAAGCCATGCATCCAGTTGTTCAAAGAGCGTGTTGTCGCCCGCTGCGTTATCAATCACGGTTGTGGCGAGACGGCAAAGCGAAGACTCATCGGGTTGGCAAGCGCAGCGAGCATCAAAATCGGATGGCTCCATACCACGGTGAATGGCACGTTCGCGACGGACCGCCAAAGGAGCACTAACAACCATAATTTCATCCGCAAGGCCAAAGGCGTCCTCAAAGCCAGTCGGAGCAGATACTTCGACCGCAGCGAAGGGATAGCGGGGAGACGAAACCGTACAGCAGACAGGATCGAGAATCCTCAGCGAAAGCTGCTCAACGAGAACGGGGTGCACAATGCTATTGAGCCTTGCAACCGCATCAGGAGAGACAAAAGCTCGAGAAGCGAGGATGTTACGTCGAACGCCGCCCTCCTCGTCCAAAATATCCCAGCCAAACTCTTCAGCAAGAGCATTGACGATATCCGACCCCGGCACGTACAGCGATTTGGCAAGCTCATCCAGATCGATAAGCATGGCGCCATGAGATTCGAGATAGCGGCAGGCAGTCGACTTACCCGAAGCAATATTGCCCAAGACAAAAACGGTAAACATCAAGTCCTCCCTAACGCCAATGGGAGTTATTATCGCGCAAATACAAAAGAAGGACTCAAAATACAGCCAAACAGTAAGACAAGCTAAACGAAGGCGAGTTCTTGTATTACAGCTCTCTATTAAACGCAAAAAAGGGGGAGGCCGCGAGGCCTCCCCCTCCTTCAATC
>NZ_QSQW01000015.1:0-48317 GCF_003437565.1 Collinsella sp. TF10-11AT | reverse complement strand
GTCCGACCGGGCCGCGCGGCAAGGAGATATATTGCCAGACCGGAGGGCCCCCGGGGGCGGGAATCCAGCACTCCATATTTTGTTCACAAATGAATAGAACCCTCAGTTGCTTCACTGAGGCCGTATTCGAAGCAAGAGCTTCTGATATTGGCGATGACCAGCTGGTTTATAGGTGTTAAGGCATCGGTCATCTCTGGAGCGCCACTTTACTCCAAAAGCATCACCTATTTGTTTCCCGTCGGTAAAAGGCAGGTTTTGTTCGCCAAGCGTTCTTATATATAGACAAGTTCGGGTTCGAGCCCGTGCACCGGCAACAAAAATGCGACCAGCCGGAGCCGATCGCCTTCTGTTCTTTGCTGGAGCATCCAGAGGGTGCTTCCGAACTCATTTTCTCGCTGCCATTCATGCTTTCGAAGCATCGTTCGACCTCCGCAGCCTCATGTTTTGAGGATCTGCCGTGTTTATCACTGTTATTAATGAGTGTGTGGAAGTGATCCTCATGCAGATACGTGCGATTCGCCAGAGAACTGAGAAGCATCTTTCTGCAGCCCTCGTTGCCTATCCTCGCACCTCTCAGGTCTTCCGGAAATTCACAAGCAGTCTTAGGGTCAATTTGTTTCTGCTTTCAGAGACTTGTTTGAGAGTTTTTAAAGACAGTTCAAAACAATAAGTGAGACGCCATAAAGCAGAGCAAGATGTGCCGGATAGAAAATGTAGAAGAAATATTTGAGCTTCAGCCCTCGCTTGCCATTATAAAGATTGATAAGCAGCAACGAAACGACCGCGGCAGCAGCATCAGGATTAAGTACATTAGCTGTAGCAAACTCGAATCCGCCGCCAACTATATGGCATGACGAAAGGAGCACTGCGCACACTGCAGCAAAGAACATCTTGGCCTTGCTGTCGTGGAATAAATAGAATGCAGCCACAAGCAGAATGCCGTACACACCGCCATCCAGTTTAGTGTATTCAGCTGCCAGTGCTGTCAAAACAATCAGAGCAGTTTCTGCGATGTACCTTTTCCATTTTGAAAGACTTTGTATCTTTTCCAGAATAATCAAAAAGACCAAGGAAAGCAGGAGCTCACACATAACATTTTGTTGCCGAAGGTCAAATAGTTGCCCGGTTTGAACGAAATCGTATATGGGCTCCGTAATGATTGCGAAGACAAGCATATTTCGCAGGTACTTCTTTATGTCATGAGTATGCAAAAATCCCTCAACTATCAAAAAGCAAAATAAGGGAAATGCAATTCTGCCAAGAACATGAAGCACATCCGAAGCTTGGCTTAGAATCGCCCACTGTTCGTCTGATATCTGACTGTACGATGCGTGAGTCATGATTCCATTGGTCAGGACGATTCTGCTCACATGATCGAGAACCATCGAAATGGCTGCTATTATCTTTAATGTGCTGCCGCTAATTCCATATCTATCTGTTTTCATTTTGTTTTCCTTTCTTTGGGTGGGCCGTCAGGGGTTCAGCCTGCTCCGCAGGCGGCCGCTGCGGCGCTTTCGCGCCTTGCGCGCTGCGCTGGCAAACGCTCTCGCGTTTACTCAGCTCCGCGCCCCGACGGGTTCGAACCCGTGTACCGGCAACAAAAAAGCGGCCGGCATCCGCCAGTCGCTTTTCTTTTCTATGGTGGGCCGTCAGGGGTTCGAACCCTGGACCTTGGGATTAAAAGTCCCCTGCTCTGCCAGCTGAGCTAACGGCCCGCGGGTGGCATTGTACCACGGTCTGGGACTATTCCCAACTCCATTGGCCGTTCTGGAAAATCACAACTTCACGTCCATCAGGCGTAATGCCCGTAATATCGATGTCGTCCGTGCCGATCATAAAGTCGACATGCGTGCTCGAGACGTTAACGCCATGCTCCAGGAGCTCCTCCTTGGACATGTCATACCCGCCCTCGATGCACTCGGGGAAGCCGACACCCAGCGCAAGGTGGCAGCTGGCGTTCTCGTCATAGAGCGTATCGTAGAACAGAACGCCACTTTCGCGGATCGGCGTGTTCTTGGAGATGAGCGCGACCTCACCCAAACGAGCGGCACCTTCGTCGGTGTCAATGATGCTCGCAAGCGTCGCCTTGCCCACGCGGGCGTCGTAGTCCACCACACGGCCGCCCTCGAACTTAATCCAAAAATCGTCGACCTTGTTACCGTGGTGGATGAGCGGCATGGCCGAGTAGACGATTCCGTCAGCGCGCATGCGATCAGGCGAGGTAAAAACCTCCTCGGTGGGGATGTTGGGGAAGAAGGGGTGGCCATCGGGCGTCTTGCCCTTGCCGCCGGCCCACTCGTGACCCTTCGTCATGCCAATCGTCAGATCGGTTCCATTTTCCGCGATGTAATGCAGGCGGTCAAAACGATTGTCGTTCAGGAAACGCAGGTTCTTTTCGAACGCCGCGTCATGAAGCTCCCAGTCGCTCTCCGGGTCCTGGCCATCGGCACGAGCGGTGTGCAGAATCGCATTCCACAGCTTATAGATTGCAACCTCATCGGTGTCTCCCGGGAACACCTCGTGCGCCCAAGCCACGACCGGAGCGCCGGCGATGCACCACGGGTTGATGTTGTAGTCCAGTCCACGGCGGAAGACCTTGCACTGCGTGTTCCTTGCCTTGGAAGCCGCGGCGGGCTTGGCGGGATCGATACCCTTGAGAGCTGCAGGGTCCGCGCCCTCGATAAAGATAAAGCAGGCGCCATCTTGGGCCAGGGAATCCAGCTGCAGGCGCTTCCACTCGGGCGTCTGCTCAAAATAGCTTTTATCGACATGCTCGTACGTGAGCCTCGTCACGGCATCATCGGCCCAAATGACCGTCACGTGGCCAGCGCCGGCGTCATAAGCCTCCGCGACCACCACGCGGGCAAAAGGCGCGCACTCGACCGGAGACTGAACGACAACCTCCTGGCCGGGCTTGACGTTTACGCCCTTGCGGACAACCAGACGCGCATAGTTTTTAATCTTGGGCTCCAGGGCCTTCATGCCCTCCAGAGCTTCTTCGACCGTCAGGGCAGCTCGAATCATGTGCCACTCCATCTATCTATAGAACAGTAAAAAGACGCGCCGCAAAAACGACGCGCCTTATATCTTAGCGATAAGTATGGATACAAGCGCTACTTCTTCTTGGAGGCCTTCGTGTCCTCCTCGGCAGCCGCGCGCTCAATAAGAGCGTTGAGCTTGTTCTCGGACATGCCCTCGGCCTGCGTGCGGTACATGTTGCGCAGGGGACGAATACGAACGAAGTCGTAGATAAAGTCACCCAGAATGATGACATAGGACAAAACGATGCCGACCATCTGGACGGGACTGGACACCGTGCCGCCGGGAACGAAGTAGAACGAAACCCAAATTGCCACGATGAACACCATGCCGATAGCGAGCACGGCCCACCAAATACGGCGGCGCTTGGTGTAGTCCTCATCCTGCTTGAGAAGGATATTCGACACCGTGTAGATACGATCCTCCTTGGCGCGCTGTTTGGCCTTGCGAGCGCGCTTCTCCTCTTTAGAGAGGCCCTCGAGGTTCTCGCCCTTCTCGAGCTCTTTGCGGCGAGCTTTAGACGAAGCTGGCACGACGCGGACAGAGCTCGCTGCCTGACGGGCGGGCTTAGCAGATGCGGCGGACTTGCGCGCAACCCCGGTAACTTCGTGGGATTGCGTGCGCTTGTTCGTGGCGCTACGGGTACTCACTTATGCGTTCTCCTTCATACTTGTGAACTGGGAGCCCGTGATGATCTGGAAGGCCTCGCGATAGCGCTCGGACGTGCCATCGATGACCTCGGCGGGCAGGTGCGGGGTCTCCCCCGTCATATCCCAGTTGGCTTTGAGCCAATTGCGGACGAATTGTTTGTCGTAGCTGGGCTGAATCTTGCCCTCCTCGTAGCTGGCGGCAGGCCAGAAACGGCTGGAGTCGGGCGTGAGGCACTCGTCGATCAGCGTAACCTTACCATCGATGACACCAAACTCGAACTTGGTGTCGGCGATGATGATGCCTCGAGTCGCGGCATACTCGGCAGCGGCCTTGTAAATCTTGAGGGACAGGTCGCGAATCTGCGCGGCGATGTCCTCGCCCACGATCTTGCAGCAACGCTCGAACGAAATGTTCTCGTCGTGGTCGCCGATCTCGGCCTTCGTGGACGGCGTGAACAGCGGCTCGGGAAGCTTGGAGGCCTCGGTCAGACCCTCGGGCAGCTGAATGCCGCAGACGGTACCGTTCTCGTCATAGGTCTTCTTGCCCGAACCGGTCAGATAGCCGCGGACGATGCACTCGATAGGAATCGTCTGGGCCTTCTTGACCAGCATGGCGCGGCCTGCGAGGTAGTCACGATACTCGGCAAACTCCTCGGGGAAATCCGCCGGGTCGATGGAAACGAGGTGGTTGGGAACGATGTCGGCAAACTTATCGAACCAGAATGCCGAGATGCGGTTGAGCACCTCTCCCTTAAACGGAATCTCGTCGGGAAGAATGAAGTCGAACGCAGAAATGCGGTCGGTGGCGACCATCAGCAGGTTTTCACCGGCATCGTAGATATCACGAACCTTGCCACGGGAATCCGGACGACGCTCCATCGTTGTCACGTGAGTCACTCCTTACCAAAATACGACAGTAATGCGGGTTCTTTCCCGCACGTTTTCGCAAACTCGGAGCGGCAGGGACGAAACCCCTCCTTCACCGAATAGCGAAAAGCTAGTGCTCCATTGTAGTAGATGCCGCGTCCGCCGTGTGCTCGCGAGGCAGATGAATCGTAAAAGTCGTACCCTTTCCAAGCTCCGACTCCACGGAAATGTAGCCATGATGGCGCTCGACGATCTGTTTAGTCACGGCGAGGCCCACGCCCAGACCGCCCGCCTCACGGGCACGGCTGGCATCGGCGCGCCAAAAACGGCCGAAGATGCGCGACAAGTCATCCTTGGCAATACCGATGCCGGTATCAGAAACGGCGACGCTGACGTGTTTGCGGTCACTGAGCACCGACACCACGACCCAACCGCCCTCGGGGGTATAGCGCATGGCGTTGCTCATGAGATTGATGACGCATTGTGTGATCATGTCGGGATCGGCTTCGACGACATCGTCGTGACCTTGCGTCTCGTCAGCAAAGCGCAAGCGCAGATCGCGGTCGACAAACAGGCGCTCCTGGGCATTGACGATGGAACGCACGAAAGGAACCATGTCCACCGGCTCAAGGTTGAGCGGAGCCGTGCTGTTTTCCATGCGCGACAGGTCGAGCATCTGCTGCACCAGACGAGCCAGGCGACGCGTCTCGGAAGCAACGGTTTCCAGATGCTCGTCGTCGGTGGGATACACGCCGTCCTGCATGGCCTCGACCGTTGCAAGCATGGCCATAAGCGGCGTGCGAAGCTCGTGCGCGACATCCGAGGTCAGGCGCTTTTCGTGCTTCATGTCCTTCTCGAGCGAGGTGGCCATCTCGTCAAAGGTCTCACCCAGTTGATCGATTTCGTCATCGCCACGCAAGCCCGTGCGAGCGGACAGATCGCCATCGCGAATTTGCTTGGCCGTGCTCGTAATACGATGAATCGGCTTGGTGAGCATGCGCGACACGAGCGATCCGATAACGACCGAAATGCAGATTGCAACAACCGCGGCGAGGGCCATGGCGTTAAAGGTCTTCTCCCTAAATGCAGAATCCGCCTTGGTGAGCAAGGCATCGGAGCCGATGGCCCATAGCTTCACCTGTCCGACATGCTCGCCCGAAGACGCTATGATTTCGACGTTGGCAACGCTATCGGAGTCGGTTGGAGCAGACGAGACCGGGCTATGCGAGGCCTTTTTACCGCTCGAGCTGCGAGACGCCGATTCGCTCTCGCGCACATCGGCAGTCGCACTTGCCGAAGGCCACGAGTCGTCATAGACAACAACGCCCTTTTTATTGACGACCTGCATGCCCAAATCGTCGGACACCAAACTCGATGTCGCGACCGTGCGCAGCTCGCCCGCAGTCCAGTTGCCGTTTTCCTCATACGACGTCGCAAGCTTTTCGGCAGCAGAATTGGCGATCTCGACGATATTGGAGCGCGTGTAATCCGAAAAGACCGTGCCCCACACAACAGAGACCACGCCCACCAGCACCAATACCGTCATGAGCGATGTCAGAGCAAAAGCAAGTGCCATGCGCGAGGGATAGCTCATCGTTGGCCGTGAATCGGAACGAGGCGTGTTCCAACTAGCCTTGGAACCCGCCTCGCTCTCCTGCTTGTGCTTTTGTCCGATTTCAAAGCGCGCAGGTGTCATATGTGATTTCCCTATTTCTCGTCCGACTTATCGGTCTTGGCCGGAGCCTCGAAGCGATAGCCGACACCGTGGACGGTGTAGAGCCACTTGGGCTTCTTGGGATCATCGCCCAGCTTGGCGCGAAGGTTCTTCACGTGGCTATCGATGGTGCGCTCATAGCCCTCAAAGTCGTAGCCGAGCACCTTCTCGACCAGCTCCATGCGGTTGTAGACGCGACCGGGGTGACGGGCAAGCGTGGTGAGCAGCTTAAACTCGGAAGCCGTCAGGTCGACTTCCTTGCCCTCGACCAAAATCTTGTGGCCCGAGATATCGATGACCAGATCGCCGAAGTCGAGTACCTCGACGGCTGGCTCGTCGGCCTGATGGGCACGGCGGAACAAGGCGCGTACGCGCGCGACAAGCTCGCGCGGCGAGAACGGCTTAATCAGATAGTCGTCGGCGCCGAGCTCAAGACCGATAATACGGTCCTCGATCTCGCCCTTGGCAGTCAGCATGATGATGGGGACATCCGAGGTATCGCGAATGGTGCGGCAAACGCGCTCGCCGGGGATCTTGGGGAGCATAAGGTCGAGCACGACCAGGTCAAACTGATGCTTCTCGAACTCCTCGATCGCGGACTGGCCGTCGCCGACACCCACAACCCAGTAGCCTTCGCGCTCGAGATAGGCAGCGACGGCGTCACGGATTGCCTTCTCATCCTCGACCAGCAGAATCTTTTTTGCATCTGAAGCCATAACACGGCCCCCCTGTCTCAATCAGCTAAGAACAAGCCCATTTTAACGCACCTGAGCCCGCCGGATGCCACTATGACGCGGCAGCTCGGCGGGCGGTACTCACAATTACAACGCGTTTATTCCCCTGTTGGCGCCTTTTTAACCCCTCTAAGCTTAAAGAGAGAATAGGCGTGCGGTGACCGTCTCGGGTATACCCTGGCTGTTGCGCACCGTGGCGTACGTAAGGAATGAGTCCGATTTTCCCGCCGTAGCTGGATAATCGCCATATTCCAAAGCGCGGTCGGGCGACAACAGCGAGCCATAGGTCTTGGCAGAGGTGTCGATGAGAAAATGCGATGCCTGTACCTTAACGAGATATTTATTCTTCTTGCCGGCAGCACATGCGAGCGGCTCGCGGGACAGAAAGAGGTACGGCCCTCCCTCATTACCGATATACGTGCCCATGTTGCCCAAGCTGCCCACGCCACTATAGGTCGCCTCGATAGAAAACACGAAGGTATCGCCCATATATACGGCCTCGAAAGGCGAGACTGACGAGGGAAGGACTAGCTGGGCACGTTTGGTGTTGTTGCCATCGGTCAGATCGATTGCCGTTATGCCATAGTAGACGCCTTCGTCGTTGCGGACACGCGGCGAGATGGTCAAAATGCCGTCGCTCGCGCGCGGGGCCGATGCAAAGCGGCCCATCGATTTCCAAATTACCTCGGCCTTGGATTCATCAAGCGAGCGACGATAGCAAAACGAATCACTACTCGTTTTATTGCCGCCTGCCGAAGGCATTTTATACCAGATGACCGATGACCCGAACGCCGTAAACAGTGGCGGATCATAGTCCTTGCCACCCCGATCGAGCTCAACCACGTCGCCAGAGAGCGAAGCGCCCGACAGATTTTGAGCGTAGAGTTTCCACGATGAGTTCGCAAAGTTCATCTCAACCCAAGCAAACACGCCATCGCCGGCGCGAACATCGTAAAACGAATACCCCGTACCTTCGACGGGATCCTCGATAAGCGTCGTGAGCGAGCCGTCGCCCAAGTTGAGCACGCCAAGCGTGTTGGCATGTAACGCAGACGCCGGGGCCATCATCGCCGCGGCGTAATCGCCGTCGCAGTAGTACAGCAGCGTACCCAAGGGCAATGTCCATGAAGCCATGGGCTCAAGATCGATATCGACGGCCTCATACTCATCCGTAATCGAGACAATCTTTGAGTCGTCTTTGATAACCTGTGGCTCGCCGGCAGCATCGTCGCTGGTACCCGTTTTCTTTGAGCATCCGGCAAGCACCGTGGCAGCGCCCGCGGCAGCCCCTCCGAGCACAAAGCCGCGGCGCGATATTCCGTTCTTGACGTGGTCGGCGATACTCATTAGGCGATCTCGGCGCGAGCGGCCTCGATGGCGCGCGTGAGCTGATCGGCGCAAGAAGTCTTTTTCATACCGCAGGTATTACCGGCGAGAACCTCGATTACGCGATCGGCAGGAGCGCCCTCGACCAGCTTGGAGATAGCCTTGAGATTGCCGTTGCAGCCACCGGTAAACTCGACGCCCACCACCTTGTTGCCGTCATCGGACAGGTCAAGGTGGATATTGCGAGCGCATACGCCCTGAGGCTTGTAATCAAAACTAATCATTGCGTTCCCCTCTCGTAAAGCAATTTCAGACGTCTATTATCCCCGTCCGAACCGATAAAGTATCGCGGGCACCGATTCAACATTCCCCAATGCGCAAACCGGCGGCAGCAATACTAGCAATCTGCTTCCCGAGCGTGGACTTTTCGTTTCTCTTGATACATGTTGTGGTCAGCGATGTGGTACATCTCGGTCAGTGTACATCCGGGTGTCTCTGCCGTCGCGACACCAAACGACGCACTGACTGTCAGCACCTCATCGCTCGCAGCAGCAAGGCTGAGGCGAAGATCTTGCACTACTTCACATGCGGATTCGCGATCGGTGTGAGGGCAAATCAACAAGAACTCGTCGCCACCAATGCGCATAGGCACAAACTTCTCGCCTGCCGCCCGCCTCAATACAGACGCCGTACGCCGTAGCAGCTCATCGCCCATTTCGTGACCGTAGAGATCGTTGGTATGCTTGAGGAAATTGCAGTCCATCATGATCACACTCACGGGCAGGGACTCGTTCACCAGATCGTCGCCAAGGGACTCAAGGTAATTTCTATTGCGAAGTCCCGTCAGCTTGTCCTGGAAAGAGAGCTCCTCGGCGCGCTTTGTCATCGAGATGTTATGCGTCGCCACGACGACCGATTCCAGTCGACCCCGCTCATCGCGGCGCTGTGGAACAACCTGCAGCGAATACCACGTACCTCGGCAATCTCGCACCTCGGCATCCAAGTACGGCACGCCCTCCATACGATCCCGAAGTGTCTTTATATCTAAGAGCTCCATGACCGCCTCGCGACTTTCGGGACTCACAATGTCTCGGCAAACCGTTGCAAAAAAGTCATATGCCTCGGCGTGCTCGGCAAATATCTTCGCCACCGATGGCGACATGTTAATTCCCTCGATCTCGAGCGTATCGAGATGCAGCAGGAAGGTCGACTCATATATGGAACTGATAGCATTGATGATGCCGAGTTGCTTGTCCTTTTCGGCCAAATTGCGACGATCGGCAATGTTGCGCGCCAACAGCACTACAACCCAAAACGCCAAGAGCACCAGCACGCCGGCAGCGATAAATGAAATCCTGCCCGACATGACCTCAGATTTGGGATAAAGCGCAAACAGGCGATAGTCCTCATACGCCGCACGCACGGCATACCAGGTACTTCCCCGATATTCGATACGTGTTAAGCCTTCGTCTTTCCAATCAATTCCGCTATCGGCAAGAAGCCGGGCAAGGGTTAGATCGACATTCGAATCGTTTGAGGAAACGATCTGCATATCGCGCATCACGAGCACCGTTGGGCTCTGATGGAATGTGTTGTTCACGAGCACGTCGGCGATCGTATACGAATAATCATCGGCGGGCTCGAGCGCAAGCGATCGATACCCCAGCGCTACGCCATCACCGTACGGAACAACACTCACGGCAAAATCGACATCGCGACGCTCAACGACCGTCGAGTAGGACACCTTGGATCCTCGATACATCGATGCGACCGACGAACAGGCCAGCTCCTCTCGCCACAGCATCAGCGGATCGCGACCATCAATATCGTAATGAGCGGCCATATGGCCGTCGGCGTCCATGACCAACATTCCCGAAAGGTGCTCGGTATGGACGTACTCCTCGACGAGGTCATCGTTGACTTCAACGTGATCAGACGGCAAGAACGTCGAAAACGACTCGAGCACGGCATCCAAATTGTGCGTCGCTTCGGTTTTTCTTCCCTGTTCATATCGGTCATATTTTTCGCAGGCGTTTTTTAAAAACACCATGGTTTCCTGACCAAACCCAAGCGTTTTATCGAGACAGCGATGCGTGCCGACCATATACAGCAGACCCAACAGAACAGCGCTGACCACAACGCAGATAGCCGCGGTGACTAATGCCTTTCGGCGCAAGCGGCGCTCATCATTTGTCATGATTCCGCTCCTTGCCCGTCCGTCGTCGCCCCTGCCTTGTACTTGCCCACAATGCGCTCAATCGTGCCATCTCGATCCATCTCGAACAGCACGGTATTGAGGTTTTTGACGTACTCCCCCTCATAGCCGTCCTTAAACGCGACGCCAAGGTCAACCGTCATAACGTTGTCAGCGAACACGCGGTAAAGGCCGGGATACTGGGCGACAAGTCGATCAAGCGGCTGAACGTCCGCCATCCAACAGTCGACATACCCTTTGGCGAGGGCGGCTTTGCAGAGCTCGGCAGAACCGTACGATTTGATTTGCACGTCCGGCGAGATTTCCAGATCCCCTGCGAGCAATCGGCGTTCGCTCACCGAGCCCGCAATCACCGCGATGGTCTTGCTTCCATCGAGATGCGCCAAGGACTTGATGCCGCTCGTTTTCTTGGCGGCAACCGAGACCGTCACGGTTAGATACGGCTCGGTCCAGTAATACTTATCCTCGCGATAACAGGGAGAATAATCACACCACAGGCAATCGATATCACCGTTTTTGAGCAGCCGGTCGCGATCGTTCCAGTCAATATCGACAAACTGTGGCTTGAGCCCCGCACGCTTGCAGGCCTCGCGGGCGATGTCGATATCGATACCGACGTAATCGCCCGTGGTATCGATATACACATAGGGGTCGTTATCCGTAACGCCGATTTTGAGTACTGGGAGATCTTTGTCGGCTTCATTCGAGGAGGAAGAGCTGCTTCGAACGGTATACGTCAGGGCGACCACACAGGCAGCAACAAGGAGCATGAGCGTAAACGAGACAATGGTGACTCGCTTGATACGTCCGGGCACGCGCCTCCCTTCATCGAAACAGCAGTCGGATTTCATTTTATACCCGGGGCTGATGCGGCAATAAAAAAAGCGCCTCGCCCAAGACGGGCAAGGCGCCAATGGTCCAAATGCAACCGCAAGCGGTCGAATTAGTTTAACCCTACTCGAAGCTCAACTGCTCCCGAATGCACCCCCGACCGCCGCCTCGTTCAGGCCGTTGGCGCCGACCGCGTATCTGGCGGTTTCCGACGCGCCGCACTGCACGCGACACACGGGCTGAAGTCTTTAACGGAAAAGCCCCGTTAGTAAGACGAGTTACCAACAGGGCTTGGACTGAAAGGTCGCGCTTAAACGAGAGGGGCGCCCTAACGCTCGAGACGTTTGCGCATAAGCGCGAAGGCAATCAACGAAGCGCCGGCAACGGCCATAATAAAGGCGACGGCAGGGGCCTGATCGCCCGTATTGGCGAGCGCACCCTTAGTAGTCTTAGTAGACTTTTTGGTCACCCTGGTCGTCGTCTGCTGACCAGGCTGGGACGGCGTCACGGGCTGCGTAGGCTGAGCCGGCTCCCCATTGGCCTCCTCGCCCGTCACCACGTACGTCGAGAAGTGGCTCGTGCGGAAGCAGAGGTAGTCCCCCTCGATCCACGTATCCATAGCCTGGGTGGAACCATCCTCAGCAACGTAGAGCACCTTGAGATTGGTGAGCGCCTTCATGGCGGCAGTCATCTTGACACGGACGATGAAGGACATGCCTTCGTAGTCCTCGATAACCTCGCCGTCCTTGAGAAGCTTGATATCGAGCTTATCGGCAACCTTGGTACTCCCCTGCTCAAGGCCGGAAATTGTAGCATTGGCGGCGTCGGTAAGATTTGTCGGTTCCTCGACCACAAGAGAGATGCTGTTGTTCTGGGCAATGCCGGCAGCGGCATTGTTCTCGGCGCTTACGCTAACGTCCGTTCCGTCGCTACCTGCAACGCCCGCAATGGTCCTCGCCGCTACAGTAACGGTACAGGTCGTTGTTTTGTCACCACAGGTGGCGGTGATCGTGGCGGTACCGGCCTTAAGCGGCGTCACGACGCCGTCTTTGACCGTAGCGATCGACGAGTCGCTGGAGGCCCAGCTCACCGTCGTATCGTCTGCATCGACAGGACTCACCGTTGCGGAGAGCTTTACGGAGGCATCACCGACGGTAAAGGACAGGCTCGTCTTGTCGAGCTCGACTTTCTGGACGGGGTTGGTCACGGTCACCGAGACGGTTTGGGAGAGCGATTCTGCAGTAATGACAAATGAGCCAGAACCGGTCTTGAGGGCGGTAACGGTGTAGGAGCCATCGCCGTTGTCGACAACCTCAAACGCCTTAGAAGCGCCCGTGTTATCCAGAGCAAGCTTGGTCTCGTCGACCTCGCCCGCAAGGGCTCCAACAAGAGAAATCTTCACGGTGCGCTCTTCGCCCTTCTTGAGGTTAAGAGCGGTCTGGTCGACCGTAAGGTTCGTTGCGGGGTTGGAAACAGTCACCGCGCAATCCTGAGAATAGGTGCCATCTTCGGTCGAAGCAGTGATGGTTGCGGCGCCCTTGGAAACAGACGTCACTTTGCCGGTTTGATCGACCGTAGCGACGCTGTCGTTACTGGACTTCCAGACAACCGTCTGGTCAGCCTCCGCGGGAACGACCGTTGCCTTAAGCTGCTCGGTTGCAGCGCCCACAAGCGTGACCTTCTGCTTATCGAGTGTGATACCCGTTGCAGGTTGAATAACCGTCACCTTGCACGTGGCGCTATACTCGCCGTCCTCAGTGGTAACGGTGATCGTGGCAGCACCGGCCTTGACCGGGGTCACGACGCCGTCCGCAACCGTGGCGACCTCCGGGTCGCTCGAAGACCAGGACACATTCTTATTCGTTGCATTGTTGGGCTCAACCGTTGCGGTCAACGTCGAGGGCTCGCCGCCCACAGCAAGCTTAAGATTCGACGCGCTGAGACTGACGCTCGAGATCCTTACTACCGGAGTGGTTACCGTAATTGTATCCGTGGTTGCAGAGACTCCATCAACTGTTGCCGTGATCGTGGCATTACCGTCACCGACAGCGATAACAAGACCGTTGCCATCGACGGTAAGGACGTTCTCGTTAGAAGAGGACCAGACAACCTTACTGGCCTTATCGTCAGGGGAAACCTTTGCCTTCAACTGCTGAGTCGTGCCCTTGTCCATAGATGTTGAGTAACCATCCGTAATGGAGACCGTAGTTTTTGCAGGTTCCTCGCCCGGCTTGACGACGTGAACGGTCATAGTGTCGCAGAGACGACCACCCAAGTACATTGAAACCGTTGCATCGCCGTAACTATGAGGCACTAAATACCCCAAGTAACTGCCACCATTAAACATCGGTCCTTTTACCTCGAGGACATCGGGATTATCTGAAGTGAAAGAATACTTTGCGCCGGCATAGGAGTCCATCAATTCCTCAGCGCTTTTGCTCAGCACGCCCTTTGGATATTCAAACCCCCTGTCACATTCCAGCCAAAGCCAATCTTTGGATATACTATCTGAACTGACCTCACAGGGAAATGTATAATCGCTCGACACAAACTTAGCCTTCGAAAGGCTCACTTCCGCAGGGTCGACAACCTCTATCTCAAAGGGATGGTCATTGCCAAGGCCATCACGAGCATGAGCCTTAACGGTGCCAGGCTTTATTGCCTTAAACGAGTTTTCACCATCGGTAAGCTCAACAACATCGCTGCTTTCTAGAGAATAGGTTACAGAGCTAACGAGCGCATCCCAATGTGCACGCTGGCATGCCTTCAGTGCTTCATTTGGGGAAACGTTGAGAATGGCAGAAAGATAAGAGCTGTCCCCAACCAGCATCTTTTGTTTTTTGTTCCCACGCTCATTGAATCCAGGCTCCTGATTCTCGGTTACAACATCACATAGCTTCTTCGTCTCGGTCTCGCCGTTGCAATAGTCGACAAGAACCTTGGCCTCTTTTGCATCTTTCGCCAACGCCTCGAGTTGCAAAGAAGCGCTTAGCTCAGAAGTTCCATATGAATAATAATTCGAATTCACCCTTGCCTGAACTTTGGAATCCTTTGAGGGATCTTCCTTTATTTCAAAATATGTAGCCGCACGGGTCTCGTCCTTGGGGTGAACGTAAACTGTCCCCTCTAGCAATGCATAGTGCGTGTTCCCGCATTTTTGCGGACAATCATCCGTGTAACCCAGCGTTGCAGTCGTTGTCGTCGCACCGGATTGGTCATAGGATACGAAACTCACCTTAATTGGATTGAGATTAGCCACGCTCTTAATCTTAAGAGAACCGTTTAAACTCTCGTCAGCCCTGCTCTTCATGGTTATAGTCGTTGTGCCGACTTTGGTGGGACTAATTGTCAACACCCAATCACGTGATTTATAGCTCACTTTAGCGATATCCTCATCAGACGATGTGATATCGATATCACTAGGGTCAATGGGCGCCCATTCGTGATTTTTATTAAAAAAGGAAAGCCTTCCTTTCACCGTCTGTCCAACAGCGACATCAAATTCTGACCACACATCGCCTGTAGACGAATCGTATGGGAGAAACGATGCACCCATGGAACCATCCTGCGACTCCAGCATGACAGCATCCGCATGCGGGGCGGCCACCGTCAGCCCAAACGTTGCCGCCGTTAAAGCAACGCAGATGCCTGCGGCTATCCTCCGAAACCCTTTTCTCATTCCCCTAAGTCCAATCTCTCGTGAAAAAACGCAGCATTCTCCCACACCTTAAAATTGGCTTAAGGATACCCCCCCCCCAACGAGCACTTGCAAGCTAATGTTTGCCAGAAGGGGCAAATTAACGGCAAGCGACATTTCTGCAATATACCATCATCCGCTGAAGTGTGACTTTCCCGACGCTCCCACGCAAAAGCCCCGTTGATAAACGCGTTACCAACGGGGCTTGGGCTGAAAGGCCGAGCTTCAACGGAGGCCGAAAGTAAACTGATCGGTTTGACTTCGTCCCCAATCGATCAGTTAGAACTCGAGCTGCTCCAGGCGATCGAAGACCGTGTCGATGCGGGTGAGGAAGTCCCACGGATCAAAGATCTCGTCGAGCTTCTCCTGGCTGACGGTGCAGCGCGGATCGGCCTCGAGACGCTCCTTAAAGGTGGGGCCGGCGGCGCAGTCCTGCACCTCGTGCCAGGTAGCCATGGCGTTTTCCTGCACGATCGCATAGGCATCCTCGCGGGTGATGCCCGTATCGACGAGGGCCAGCAGGACCTTGGAGGAGAAGATGAGGCCGCGAGTCTTGTTGAGGTTGGCCATCATGCGAGCCGGATACAGCTGCAGGCCGTCGATAACGCGAATGAGACACTGGAACATGTGGTCGAGCGCGATGAAGCTATCGGCCTGGGCGACGCGCTCGGCAGAGGAGTGCGAAATGTCGCGCTCGTGCCACAGGGCGACATTGTCGAAGGCGACCTGGGCGTTGGACTTCACGATGCGCGACAGGCCGCAGACCTTCTCCATGGTGATCGGGTTGCGCTTGTGCGGCATGGCGGAGCTGCCCTTTTGACCCTTGCGGAACGGCTCCTCGGCCTCAAGCGTATCGGTCTTCTGCAGATTGCGAACCTCGGTAGCGATGCGCTCGCAGGTGGCCGCCGTGGTGGCGAGGACTCCGGCGAGATAGGCATGATGGTCGCGGGAGATGACCTGCGTGGACAGCGGGTCGTGGACCAGACCCAGGTGCTCGCAGACGTACTCCTCGACAAACGGCTCGATGGAGCTGTACGTGCCGACCGCGCCCGAGATGGCACCGAAGGCAACGTTCTTGCGGGCATCCTCAAGACGATCCAGATCGCGCTTGAGCTCCCAGGCCCAAGAGCCAAACTTCATGCCGAAGGTCATCGGCTCGGCATGGATGCCATGGGTGCGGCCAGCGCAAAGCGTGTTGCGCTCCTCGAAGGCGCGGCGCTTGCAGATCTCGCCGAGCTTTTTGACGTCCTCGATGATCAGATCGCAGGCCTGGGTGAGCTGGTAGCACAGAGCCGTATCGCCCAGATCGGAGCTGGTCATGCCATAGTGAACCCAGCGGCTGGGCTTGGGGTCGCCCTCGGGAACATCAGCGTCGATGTACTCCTTCATGTTGGTCAGGAAGGCAATAACGTCGTGGCGCGTGACTTCCTCGATCTCGTCGACCTTTGCCTTCTCAAAGTTGGCGTGGTCGCGGATCCATTGGGCTTCGTCTTTAGAAATGCCGATCTTGCCGAGCTCCGCCTGGGCCTCGCAGGCCAGGACCTCGATCTCCTGCCAAATGGCGTACTTGTTCTCGAGGGAGAAGATGTGTCCCATCTCCGGGCGGGTATAGCGATCGATCATAGCGGCTCCTTTTTGGTTATTGGCACGTTGGTCGCAACCCAACCATTGTACCGTGCGCGGGTGCAAGTATGGGCAGCAGGCATGAACCTAACATTTTGAAGCAGGAGCGGGCAACGGGACGTCCGCGCGCCCGCGTCGCGGACGCACACCGGCTGTGGTCAGCATGCCCCGGTCCGCAAAGCCGCCGAAGGAGACCGGATCGAACCGAGTGTCCCAGCATCCCCCTTGGCTGATGGAGCGGGCAACGGGACGTCCGCGTATTTGCTTCGCAAATACGCACCGGCTGCGGTCGCCTATCGGCGACCTTGCCTGCTCGCTATAAACGCTTCGCGTTTATTTAACGCTCGCACCCTGTCGGGTTCGAGTCCCGGCACTTTATTGAAAAAAGCACGGCACCGTGATGGTGCCGTGCTTGTGCTCTTAACTGGAGCGGGCAACGGGACTCGAACCCGCGAGTGTCAGCTTGGGAAGCTGATGCCTTACCACTTGGCGATGCCCGCTTGTGTTGGCTAGTATAACGCGGTTGTCTTGTTCGATACAAGGGTGGTGATGCTTGTTTTAGCTGTGGAGATTCGTTTGAAAATCGCGTCAATTGTGGAGATGAGGACCTTTGTCTTTCTTTTCTTACCATCTTCTACCTGTACTTTTATCTGATTGTTGTATTTGAGTTCGCTTTGTCAGAAATCGGGCAAGCTTTTGGTCAGCTTCTGGTACTTACCCGCATGAACCATGGCGGTAGCCTCATCCCAAGCGCCGCGGCCTCCCCGTGCGGCGCACGAGGGATAAGGAGCAGCCATGTCCAACGCACCCACGCACTCTGTCCACAGCGCAATCGCAACAGGTCCGCTGCTCCTGCTCCTCTTCCTGCTTTTCGGCTGCCTGGCACCGGGAGCCGCATTTGCCGTCGATGGCTACGATCAGCTCGGCTTCCGCACCATTAGCGATGATTGTGGGCCCTTCTTCATCGGCAAGTATGAAGCTCAAGACGCCTCGATTGCCTACTGCATGAACCAGGAGCGCCCCGGCCCCACCAAGCCGGGCGGCCCATGGCTCAACTTTGATCAAGGCTGGGTGTGGCTCGACGACGAGTTCGCGGCAATCGTTTGTCACGGATATCCTACCGCCACGTCGTTTGGCGGTTACCATCTTTCACCAGATCGCGCCCGCGCCGCCACCCAACTTGCCGTATGGATGCTCAACGGCACTACCCATGTCGACGGCACCTACTCCTACACGACCGCTCAGGGCAAAACCAAGAGTGGACACTTTACCGCCGACAATGAAGTCGTGGCGGCTGCGCGATGGCTCCACGACAGAGCAAAATCAGGAAGCATCAAAGCCGCTCCGCACCGCGCGCGGCGCTATCTAGGAGCCGTATCGGGCGGCAGCAAACGTCAAGACATGCTCTATGTACTGCCGGCGGTCTCTGTTTCCTTCCAAAAGCAGTCTGCAAACGCTGCCATTACCAGCGGAAACAATACTTATCAGTTTGACGGGGCAACATTCGATGTTTTTGAGAGCGCCAGCGGCGCGCGTGTCGGCACCATCCAGATGGACAGCAACGGTCGAGCGCAGGCAGCACTTCTGCCCAACACGGCATACTACCTAGTTGAAACAAAGGCGCCGGCCGGCTATGTCCCCCGTCGTGATCGCATCGCCTTTACCACGGGGAATGACGGTGAACAGGTCGCCGTTGATGAACAACCCGGCGCCATCACCCTGCATGTCGTAAAACTCGATGCCGCGACGAATGCCGGACCCCAGGTGGGATCTTCACTCGCAGGAGCAGAGTTCACGTGCGTGTCGCAATCCACCCCCGGATGGGCGCAAACCCTCACAACCGATGAAAACGGTCGAGCTACCCTCACCGATGTCCCCCTAGGAACCTTTACCATCTACGAGTCAAAAGCCCCCGAGGGCTACCTGCCAGCCAACGACAGCTGGTCCTATACCGTTGGAGCCGACCATCTCGGTGATTCAGGCGTGGTCGAGATCGAATCGCGCGTTTCCGATATCCCCATTGCGTTTGACCTTGAGATTTCCAAATTCAAGGACTACGGCGATAGCGATCAATCCGGCCTGGAGCAGCCGGCAGGAGGTGTTGTCTTTGAGGTTGTCAGCAACAGCTCTCAGCAGGTTGTTGGCACACTGACCACAAACATCTATGGCTTTGCCTCCACCAAAGATCAGCCAGAAGCATGGTTCGGCGCAGGCAAGCGACCCGCCGGTGTCCACGGAGCCATCCCATACGACCGCGCCGGCTACACCGTTCGCGAGGTTCCGGAAACCGTCCCCGAGGGTTTTAAACGTGCAGGGGAATGGACCGTCGGGGCCAATCAGATTTCCGACGGCGCCGAGCTTCAATATATCGTGGACAACCACGCTCTGTCGACGCATCTCCAGATTGTAAAACGCGATGCCCAAACAGGCGCTTCTGTTCCGCTAGCCGGATTCACCTTCCAACTCCTCGACAGCAATCACAAACCTGTCTCACAAACATGCTGGTATCCAGCACATAATGTAATGGACACCTTTACGACTGACGCGACCGGCACCGTCACACTGCCCGAATCGCTCGTGCCGGGCACCTATTATGTACGCGAAACCTCGGCCAAAGAGCCCTATCTTGTCGGTGAAGAGATCGAGGTAAACATACCCGCCGACATGAACCTAACGCCCTTTGCAATCGCCTCGTATTATGACCACGCCGCGACCGGAAACATCAGGATCGTTAAAACCGATGCCGTAGACGGCAGCAGCCTCGCGGGCGCCATATTTGAGATCCGTGCCTCGGGTGATATCGTGCGCCCCGATGGTAGCATTGCCGCGCTCGACGGTGAGACCGTCGCGACCGTCGCGACGGATGAAACTGGAGAGGCACGCGCGGACGACCTCCCGCTGGGATCTGGCACCGCACGCTACGAGGTTGTCGAGACTCAAGCGCCGACCGGCTTCTTACTCGACCGGACGCACCATATCGTCGACCTTACCTATGCCGACCAGAAAACACCCGTTGTGGAAGCACGGCTTAACGTATCCGACGATTACACCAAGGTTGATATCTCCAAGGTCGATGCAAGCGGAGAGCAGGAAGTGAAAGGTGCACAGCTCACCTTATATGGTCCCGATAAAACCGAAATAGACTCCTGGACCTCATCCGACAAGCCACACCGCATCGAACATCTTGCACCCGGCACCTACTCGTTGCGCGAAACGATGTCTCCGCGGACCTATGACCTTGCCGAGGAGATAACGTTTGAAATAAAGGATACGGGAGAAGTCCAATCCGTCGCGATGAAGGATGCGCCCATCGAGATCAAAGGACAGGTCGACAAGCGTCAGGAACTTGTCCAACCTATCGGGAAGGGTCTGTTGGCTAACGGCGATGGAAAAAACCGCGCCGCGATGCAAACCAATACGGATGGGCTTTTCTCCTATACCATCGATGCTCGAAACGATTCCGCTACTTGGGTTGATGAGTTTACGATTACCGATGATCTTGAGTGCGCCAAAGACGGCACGGCGAGATTCGTCTCAATCGAAACCCCCGTCGCCATCGGCGACCTCAACGGTCTGTGCAACGTGTGGTATCGCACGACGCCGTTGGACTCGACAGACGTCGATGAGCCGGCAAACGCGACGCTTGACGATGGGCACGAAAATCCTTGGCTTGAGTCCGACGAAGTAAAAGAGAGTCTGGGTGAGGATTGCCGCCTCGTCGATTACGACGGCTGGCACCTCTGGAAGGCGGATGTCTCGACCACGGAATCCGCCACACTCGAGGCGAAAGAACTCGACCTTGCATCCAATACCGTCGTGACGGGCATTCGCATTGAATACGGTGCAGCAGCCGCCGACTTTACGACTCGAAGCGATACGGATTCTTGGACCCGCGATGATCTCAAAGATGAGCACGACGACCTTGACGATGCCAGAGCAATCCTTGGCACAGACGCTCGGGGCGCAGTCGTGCACATGCAGGCAACGTCGGCTTATACACCCCAAACTGCACTCACCAACAGCGCACGCGTCGATCTTTGCCGCAACGGCGGCGGCGATAAACTTGAGTCACATGACGAGGACAGTGTCATTCAACGCTGTACCCTACCGCAGGACCTACCGGCAACAGGATCAGCCCCCATCGCCGCTTGCATCACCGCGCTCCTGACCTCGGGTGCCGCAGCCCTATGGTTCGCTCGCCTTAGGTCAATCCCAAAGAAGCGCTAGCGCGATGAAAAAGCGGGCGAGCCAGTCCCCCGGCTCGCCCGCTTTCAATCATTTAAATCGCCGTATCTACTCTGCAGACGAAGATCCACCATCAACGATTGCTTGCTCGGACTCAGGAATCCCATCGGCACCCGTGCTCTGTTCTTGCTCCACCTCTTCGCTGATTGCGGAGGCGGGGGTCGAGCCCTTCGCGCCCACGATATAGGCGGCTCCAAACCCCAACGCAATGGCAATCAAGGTCAAAATCACGTAGACAGGCCAATGGCGCTTAATATACGAAAACACGTTGACTCCTTAGAGCTCCGTCTACGAACGGCGGATAACCTCGGTCACGACCTCGGATACCGTGGCAATGTTCGTCGGGTTGACATTGTGGGGCAGGTCGTCCTCGGTACGAGCACAAGCCAGGCGCGTGCCGTCCACGCCGGCGATGGTGAGGGCTCGGCGGCTCGCCTCGAGCGCGGCGTAGGCATCGGTCTTGGCATAGGGCATCTCGAGCGCGCCACAATCGACATGGAACGACTTGCACACCTTGCTGACCAGGTTCATGATGCGGCGATCGCCCTTGAGCAGCTGCTGTTCGCCCTCAACCGTCACCACCGAAAGCCTACCGGCGCCGACGGATTCAAGATTGATGAAGAATACGCCGCGGAGCTTATCGCGATGCGAAGCCAAGAAGGCCTTCATGCCGGCGCCATCACAATCCGAGGCGCCCGTTGCCACAAACCAGATATCGTGACCGAGCAGCTCATCGTCACCCATAGAGGCGACAGCCGAGAGCATATCTTCGGAAGAAGCGCCGTCGGAAGACGTAGCGCCGCCCTTCCAGCCATCGTTGTCGTCCTCGAAATTATCCCACGAACCGATGCCGCGACCGGACTTCTTGGCATCGTAATCGTCTTCGACGCCCAGCCAGTCACTCATGCTGTCCTGTTCGTTTTTCTTTTTACGACCGAACAGGCCGCCCAGGCCGCGCTTGCGAGACTTGGGTGCCGCAGGGGCGGGAGCCGAAATGGTCTCGATCGGCTGCGCGCCCGACGCAACGGGCATAGGAGGCGCAACGGGTGCCGATGTGGGTTCGGGACCCTGAGCGGTAGCAAAGGGGTCGTTGACCTGTGCGGAGGGATCGGGAAGGTCGAACAGCGACGTGCGAGACGCAACGTTTGTCTGCTTCATCGACGGCAGCGACGGATCGGGGACCGAAGCCAGCGGAGACGAGGAGGGTGCAGGCGACGGTGCCGACGCCGGATCGGGAACATTCATCTGCGGACGCGGCGATGCTTGGGAGGAAATCTGGGCCATAAGGGAATCGACCGTTTCGTCCTGGGTGGGAGCGACATTGGCAACCGTGGCACCGGAACCACTCGAGGTCGGCATGGTGAAAATCTGCGTGGAGTAAGGCCTCGACTCATCCGTCTCGGGAGTCTCGGAAACCGCAGGCACTTCCTCCTGCTCGACCTCGGTCGAATCACCTTGATCGGCTGCCGCGTATTGCTCTTCGTCAGAGTTGGCCTCGACGGGCTCGTCCTCGGCGACATCTTGGATTTCGGCAGCATCAATAGGCTCGTCATCGTCTGCCGCGTCGCCCTGCTCATCGGAAACAGGAAGGGGCCCGGCAATCGCGGTGCCTTGCTTTTCAAACGTTATCGTGGAATCGAACTGCGCGGCATCAAACGACATGGTGCTATCGACATGTTGCTGAGCCTCGAAAGACGTCGTCGCCTCAGCAACATCCGCGGACGCCGGTTGCTGGGACTCAAAGGACGTCGTAGCTTCGGCAGCGTCGACGGGCACGGACTGCATAGCCTCGTTCTGCTCGAGCTCTTGCGCCGCGCGCTCACGTGCCGCCTCGGCTGCCTGCTGCTGAGCGATAGCCTCCTGCTCGGCAGCCTCGCGTGCGGCAGCGCGCTTCTCCTCGAAATCGTCGACAAATTTCTTGCCCTTTGCAAGCGCACCCTTAAAGAAGTTGGAAGCACTGGCGCCAATCGAAGAGAACGCGGATACAATATCGGCATGGGGCGTTGCCGCGGGAATCTCGGCCGAGAAATCAGTATCGCTCTCGTAAGACACGCGCCTCGGCTGTTCAACGTAATCGTCGTCAGACTCGTCCGTAACGTCTTGCGCCGGCGCGGCGGGAGCCAAAATGTCCAGTCCTGCCGCGGGATCGATCGCGGACACCGCCTCGGGCTCGGCAACGGCAGCGGTAACCGCGGCAGACTCATCATCCACGGCGACAACGGGCGCAGGTGCAGTCACGACGGGGGCAGGCTCGGGCTCAAACGTCGGCTCCTCGCCTTCCTCGTAATCGAGCGTGCAGGACTCGGGAAGCATTCCGAGCGCACGGATGGCATCCGAACCAAAGCGGATGTTGCCGGCGGCATTGCGATAGAGCTTGGGCTCGGGCTCGGCCGCGACAGGCTCCTCCGCCGGCTCGGCAGCGGGAACCTCGTCATTGAACTCTTCGGCCTGGACAGCCTGATTCTGATCCTCGGGCACGATGGCGCCAATCAGCGTCTCGTCGGCAGACGCACCCTCAAAGCCCTCGATCTGCTCGTCGAAAGCCTCGCCCTGTTCGGGCTCGGTCTGAGCGTCGGAAGCAATCGGCTGGCCGAACTCGTCCTCGGCGTAGGTAGGCTCTTCATACTCGATGGTGTTGCCGTAGTCGTTTTGCTGTTGGGCCGCGGCATACTCCGCCGCTGCGCGCGCCATTTCCTCGGCACGACGCTTCTGCTCCCCAAAATAGGTATCGAACGGAACATCGTCGGGAAACTCGTTTTCGCCCTGGAAGGGAGCAACGTTGTCCATAACGCCGAGCATAGCGGCGACAGAAGACTTGTTGCACACTGCGCCGGACGTATAGGGAAGCACAAAACGGTTAGAAATGATGTTTGCCGCGTTGGCGAGCGCAACGAGGGAAGCGAGGATCGCGACAATCCACAGCAGAACCTTGAGCGCGCCGGGGAGCGGCAGGATACGCAAGATGGCAACGGCAGCAGGGGCAACCGTGGCAACGGGCAACAGCTTGGCGATGAGCGCACGATAAGAAGCATAGGGCTCGCGGGCGAGCAGCTCAGCACGGGGAGAGTCGTAGTGTGCGACAACGACCACCGGGCGGTTGCGCGGAGACGCGAGCGGGCCCGAGGCCTTGTGGTAGGCGATGACATTTTGGCTCACGCCCGTCTTGCCCAGGCGCGAAACCACGGGGTGGCCCGTGCGTTCGAGCACGTAAAGAACGGCGCCGGCAATGGCCAGCAAGGTGCCGACCAAGCCGATGCCGCCGCCGATGCCCATCAGTAGGGCGCCGGCAAACGCAAGAATACCGGTAACGGCAAATGCCAACCTACTGGGCGCCGGGGCATTGAACTCCTGAACCTCGGGATCAAAGCCGTGGTTGCGGAAGATCTGAGCGATATCCTCGGCAGCCAAGCGCTCTTCTTCGCTGCATGCCGGCGTAATGCCGGTGTTCTGCAGCAGGTGGTTAATATAGTTCTGGGTGTTCGCCATGTGCGCTCCACATCCATAATCCGACAAATAGGCCCAATGCATGCACATTAGAACCGTATATAGTCGAAAGTATACCCCGAGCGAGCGCAAACGACCGAATTCGGGCCATCTTAACGCCCCGAGCGGACAAGGATATAGCCTAATCTCCATATCGGACTAAAATCATGGCAGCAAACCACCTTCTCATGCGAGGACTCTATGACGGCAAGCGACACGACCGCGACAATTAAAAAGGAAAATTCGGAGCCCAGTTTCGATAAAACGGCTCAGCGCATCCTCAATCTTTTCTTTGTGCTCAACAGCTCCCCCGAACCGCTGACGACCGAGCAGATCGTCTTGGATTCTGACCTGGGATATGGCTCGGGCAACATCGACTCTGATAAGCGCAAGTTTCGGCGCGATCGTGACAAACTGCTCGAACGCGGCATCCTAATCAAGGAGGTTCGCCCTGCCGGCGCGCAGGAGACCGAGGAAAGCTCGTGGACAATCGACCGCGAGCACACGTTTGCAGCAGGTGGCCTCATCACCGCAGACGACGCCGACATCCTACTCAACGCCATCGACCAAACGCTTGCAAGCGGCTCTTCCACCTTTGCCGCACCACTTGCCGATATTCGCTCCAAGATTGCCTACCTCACCGGCAGGACGACGGCGGACGAGGCGACGATCAGCCGCTCTCCCACCGTCGATGCGGTTTGGAGCGCCTTTGCCGAGCGATGCGCGCTGCGATTTTTATATCAGAACGGACGCGGTGAGCAAAAAGAGCGTACCGTCTGCGTCTACGGCATGTTCGAGCGCGAGGGCGTGGCGTACTTCTGCGGCCTCGACAATGCCACCGACGACATCAGGACATTCCGCTGCGACCGTATCGTTCGCGCTTGGCGTCCTTCGAAGGCCTACACCATCCCTGCGGACTTCAACCTCAACGACTACCTGTTCTTTGAATTCGATTTTGCCGACCGACCGCCCGTTGCAGCTACGTTCTCATTCGCCCCTCAGACGCAGATCGATATGATCAACGGTCTCACGCGCGGGCGAGGTAAGCTCGCACACACCGATGCGGGATGGATCTGGACCGTTGACGTGCGCGACCTTGAAGCCGCCGCCTCATTTTGCATGGCCCACGCCATGGACGGCATGAGGCCCATGGCCCCCAAATCGCTCAAACAGGCGTGGAACCACCTCATCGAAAGGACGGTGCACGAGCATGCCCGTGCGTAAACTCACCAGCGAGCAGAGGCTCTCGCGCGCCATCGACATCATGGAGGCCCTCTACGCCGCCGGCGAGAACGGCATGACTCGAAACGAGATTTGCAGTCGCTTTGACATCACGGGGGCGTCGCTCGACGAGATTCTCGAGATCGTCTCGACGCTCGCGGACCGAGAATCGGGCGCGCGCATCATCTGCGAATGCCACGGCGAGCGTGTGGTCCTCACCGGTGACGCCGGTCGTGTGCTACCGCTGCGCCTGAGTGCCGCCGAGGGCGCCGTGCTCAACCACGAGCTTGAATCGTTGGGGATCGAGCCGCAGACGGCGGCTCGGATTCGATTTGCTCTTCTACCCGAAGAGCTCGGCTATAACCAGCGCGTCTTTGACACCGTCAACCACGGGTCGCACTGGCAGCAGCTGAGCTGCGCCATTCAGGACGGCGTTCGCTGCCGTATCTCGTATCGCTCGATGGACGATGCACGGCCACGCGAGCGTCTGGTCGACCCCTTGCGCATTACGGCAAACGGCGACCAAACATACCTGATTGCCTGGGACATCGCAGTCGATGAGCAGCGCACCTATCGCATGGATAAAATCGAGGGACTCGCCTTAACGGAAGACTCCGTCGTGCCTCACGCACCGGACGTCGCATCCCTCCACGATTCCCTTGCCCGAACGCAGCGCAGCGCAAAGCTCTTGATGCCATTCGATATGGCGGAGCATCTGGACTGGGCCGGCATCACCCTAATCAAGCGCAGCGGGACAGACATGGCAACGGTAACCGTACATTACGGCTCCGAGCGTTGGCTGCTGAGCCAGATAATCGCAGCGGGCGGAGCCATCCGCATCTTGGATGACCCCGCCCTGTCAAAGTGTCTGTGCGATATGGCAAAAACCCTCGTCTGTCCGCTTTAGCGCCGCCGCTCGTGGCGTGCACGCCACAGCTGTAGATAGTGCCCAATCTGCGCCGATTCGATGCGCTGGTAGGAGCTCGTGGGCAGCGACGTTAAGAACTTCTTGCCATAGCCCTTCGTCACCAGGCGAGGATCCGCCAAGATCAGCACACCGCTATCGGTCGACGAGCGAATCAAACGCCCCGCGGCCTGCTTAACCTCGAGCACCGCCTCGGGCAGCGAATAGCGCGCCCATGCGCGGTCTTCGCGCAGGTTGCGCTCGCACGAGAGCGGGTCCGTGGGGCTTGAGAACGGCAACTTGGGAATGATGACGCAGCGCAGCGTCTCGCCGCTGGCATCAAACCCCTCCCAGAAGGCCTTGAGCGCAAAAAGCGACGAGGTCGGTTCGTTGATAAACCGGTCGCGCAGGCGACGAGGAGATGAGTTGCGCTGCTGGCAGTTGAGCTCCAGACCCGCACGGGCCATCTTGGGCTCAACGCGGGCGTATAGGTCCTCCATGTCGCGCCGATTGGTGAACAACGTGAGCACCGATCCGCCCATGGCAAGATGGGCGTCGACCAGTACGCGCTCGAGCGCCGTAAGATAGCTCTCACGATCGCGCGGATCGGGGATATCGCCCGCAACGACTACAGCCATGTTCGAATCGAAGTCGTAGCTCGAATCCAAGTGCAGCGATGACGACGTTGAAGCACCGATGCGATCAAGGCCGACCGCATGGTTAAAGTGCTCAAAGCTTTTGGACACCGTCATGGTCGCCGAGGCAAAGATAGCCGTGTGAACCTCGGGTAGCCACTCGGTTGCCAAAGCCTCGCCAATGTCGATGCGCTCTGCGGTCATCGACTCTCCGCCGGCACGAAGTCTGCGATTGACCTGCAGCGAATACACGTAGTGCTCATCGGTGCCATCAATGATGAGTTTGAGGTTCTCGGCCAGCTCGTGCAGGCGGCGCGAGATATCACCCAGGTCGACAACAACCTCGGGCTTGTCGGCGGCGACGGCTTGCACCAGCGCGTCGACGCTCTTGTCAGCTTGTTCCAATGCGTCGATGCCAGTGTAGGCCGACTGTAAGAAATCATGCCAGTCGTCTGATTCGCGCAGCTCGGGGCCAATCCATAGATTGGCATTGTCATAACCCCCACGCGCACGGCGGCCGAGCTCGCGAACGCCATCGAACACGTCGGCGATTGCCATGCTCGCGCGGGCAACCGTCGACGTCGCCTTGGCAGTAAGGCCCAGATAGAGCGTAGAGCCCTCGGAGGTTGCCAAATCACGGGAAACCTGGCTTAGCGCGCCGGTGCTCGAACCACCCAGGCGCTCGAACAGGACGCGTGATTCGTCCGCCGACACCACGCGCGCCCACTGACGGCGCGCCTCGCGCTCGATGGAATGGGCCTCGTCGATTACCCAATGACGAATCGGCGGCAAAATCCTGCCCTCGGCCGCGACGTTGCGGAACAGCAGGGAATGGTTGGTGACCACCACATCGGCATGCGCCGCACGACGGCGAGCGCCGTGGACCAAACATTTATCAGGGAAAAACGGGCAGAGGCGACGAGCACACTCGCGCGAGGCCGTCGTAAAGTCGGGACGGTTGACGCTGCGCCACCGAATGCCGAGCGAGTCGAGGTCGCCATCGGCTGATTGGCAGACGTACGCCATAATGACCGCGACCGCCGTGAGCGTGTCCGCCGGATCGCGCTTGGTGGTAATCTCGACCTGGCCGCGGCTCATGCGCTCAAGCTTGCGCAGGCACGGATAGTGGTCATACCCCTTGAGAGCGCAAAATGACAGACCACCGTCCAGTTGCTCCGCAAGTTTTGGCAGCTCATGGTACATGAGCTGGTCGGCAAGATTGTTCGATTTGGTCGCAATACCAACCGTGATGTTGTTACGGCGTGCTGCCTCGGCAAAAGGCACCAGATAGGCCATCGATTTGCCGACGCCGGTGCCTGCCTCAATTACTCGATGAGTGCCCGTGACCAGCGCATCGCGGACCTCGAGCGCCATCGCGATCTGCTCATCACGCGGCTCGTAGGTGGGATACATGCGATTGACCAGGCCACCTGGCGCATAGTCTGCCTCGGTCTCCTCACGACTCGGCATCTTGAGAACCGGCAGTTCATCGGCGTCCACCCGATCGTCGGCGCGATCGGCCTTGAGAACGTCAGCACGAGCGGCGCTGAGAGAGAAGATGGAACCAGGGTTCTGCCCTGCCAAGAATGAGAAGATAGGACGATAGGACCAAGGCACGTCCGGATGCATGTCGGCTAGGCGCGCCATGAGGCCCTGGGGCAAGTCGGTGAGCGCCACGAGCAACACGCGCCATACGCCACACAGGGCGTCGACGTCGGCATTGGCACGGTGTGATACCGAGTCGCAGCCAAACAGATCGGCCATAAAAGACAGCTTGTGCGAGGCCAGGCGCGGAAGCGCGATGCGCGACAGCGCCAGCGAATCGATCCAAATATCGCTCACGTTGACGCCGCCTTTGACCGACTCGATAAACGAGCGGTCGAACGTGGCGTTGTGTGCGATCACCGGGCAGCCACCGACAAAATCGGCGAGAGCGGCGACGGCCTCAACCGCCGACGGGGCATCTGCAACATCGGCATTTGTAATGCTCGTGAGCTCGGTAATCTCGGCGGGAATCAGCTGCCTGGGATGCACGAAGGTATCGAAGCGGTCGATGACCTCGCGGCCCGAAAGACGGGCCGCTGATATCTCGATAAGCTCGTTGTCCTGCACCGAAAGACCCGTGGTCTCGGTATCGAGGACGATAACATCTTCCTCGATGAGGCCAAACGATTGGGTTTTGGCGCGTTCGGCAAGCGTGGCATAGGGGTCGATGACAAACTGCGGCGTTCCTGACGAAACCGCGTCCTCGATTAGCATGCAATGCCCGCTCGACGAAGTCCCATACGGATTAGGCTGTCGCAGACCTGCGGGAACGTCATGTCGTCGGTGTGGCGGATTTCATCCGGATACAGCGACGTATCGGTCATGCCGGGAATGGTATTGGTCTCGAGGATGACGGGGCCATTCTCGCTCACGATAAAGTCGCTGCGCGAGATACCCAGGCAGCCGAGGGCCTTGTGAGCGGCACAGGCAAGTTCCTGAGCGCGAGCGTAGTTCTCGGGCGAAATCTGTGCCGGAATGCGATGGATATCCGTGGGGTCGACATACTTCACGTCCAGATCGTAGAACTCGCAGTCCTCGGGCTTACGGATCTCAACAATCGGCAGGGCGCGCACGTCATCCTCGCCGTATACGCCGACGGTGATCTCGGTGCCCTCGATGCACTTCTCGACCAGCACTTTGTCGCCAAACTCAAACGCCTTGGCGATTGCCGCGGGCAGCTCGGAGGGCTCGTGGACCAGGGAAATGCCATAGCTGGAACCGTTGACGGCCGGCTTCACAAAGCAGCGCTCGCCACAAACCTCGACGATATGATCGATATCGACTTCATCGCCCACCTCGAGCGCAAGGCCGGGGGCAATGGGAATGCCCGCCTTGGCGTACAGGAGCTTCGAGACCTCCTTGTCGGCACCGCAGGCGCTCGCGAGCACGCCTGAGGCCGTGTAGGGGATACTCAGGGTCTCCATGGCACCCTGCATGGCGCCATCCTCACCGCCGGCACCGTGCATGGCGATAAACGCCACGTCAAAGCCACCGGTCGCCATGGTTACCATAAAATCATCGGCAGCCGTGTCGAGCAGCTCCACCGAAGTGTAGCCGGCCTCCTTCAGGGCCACCACGACGTTCTTTCCCGAATTGAGCGAGATCTCGCGCTCAGCGGAATGACCGCCCGCCAAGACCGCTACGTGCATGTTCTCTAGGCTTTTACCCGGCATGGGCAGACTCCTCCTCTATAATTTCTGCAGCTGATACCATATTGTAGCGATACCCTCTACGTTTCCCCAAAATCGAAAGGCTTCCATGAATCCCAGGACTAAATCTCAGGACATTCGCGACTTGAGCCAAAACGATATTCGCGAGCTTGTGGCCGAACTTGGCCAGCCCGCCTTCCGCGCGAAGCAGCTCATCGAATGGGTCTTTGAGAAGAACGTTTGTTCGTTTGACGATATGACCAACCTTCCCAAGGCTTTCCGCGAGCAGCTTAAAGAGGCTTTTGCCTTTGACACGCCTACTGAACTCACCAAGCAGGTTTCTAAAGATGGCTCTCGCAAGTATTTGCTCGAGTACCACGACGGCATTTCCGTCGAGACCGTCGGTATGCCCCGTCGTAACAAGCTTTCTGTCTGCGTTTCCACCCAGGCAGGCTGTGGCATGGGCTGCGCCTTTTGCGCTACTGGTCTCAACGGCCTCAAGCGCTCTCTGACCGCTCAAGAGATCGTCGACCAGGTACTTCATGTATCCAACGACTTTGGCGAGCGTGCCACGAGCGTTGTCTTCATGGGCCAGGGCGAGCCGTTTGCCAACTACGACGAGGTTCTCAAGGCATTGCGTATCCTCAACGACCCCGATGGTATCGGTATCGGCGCTCGTCACCTCACCGTCTCTACCAGCGGCGTTATTCCCGGTATTCGCAAATTTGCCGACATCCCCGAGCAGTTCACGCTTGCCGTTTCCCTGCATTCCGCCATCCAGTCGACGCGCAATAAGCTCATGCCCGGTGTTAAGAAGTACACGCTGCTTCGCCTTCACGAAGCGCTTCAGCTCTACACCGAGAAGACTGGCCGCCGCCCGACCTATGAGTATGCCATGATCGAAGGCGTCAACGATACGAATCCCGAGATGCAGGCACTCTGCGACTTCTGCGAGGGAACGCTGTGCCACGTTAACCTGATTCAACTAAACGACATCGAGGGCAGCCCGCTCAAGCCGTCGCCGATTCATAAGGTTGAGGATCTTCAGCGTCGTCTTGAGTCCCGTGGCATCGAGACCACGATTCGTAACTCCCGTGGTAACGATATTGACGCCGCTTGCGGACAGCTGAAACAGCGCTTCAAAGTTCAGAAGAACGCATAGGGGAGTCTTACTCCAAAACGTTTCATGTGAAACATCGAACGGCCCCGGTTGCAGGATATGCAACCGGGGTCGTTTCATTATTGACATCAATTTTGGACCAGCTGCTACCTTTCCCATTATTTACGGACAAAATAAGGGGCCCTTGTCTCATGAATCAGACAAGGGCCCCTTAAAATATGCAGGGTAATTGTTAGGTACCTAATAGCCTACATTTTCCCATTGGTTGCTAACCCAACCTTGATTAATCTTAGGATTTTTCGTTACCTGAGCAGTGCGCATGGCAACATCTTCTGTCATAACATCCATTTTCTTCTTTGACGTATCAACGATATCTTGCGCGCCACGAAGCAAACGACCTCGAAGTTCATCGTCTGTCGCGATCTTATAGCCAGCAAAGGCACCAGCCGCGACAGTCGTCGCCAATGCAATCGCAGTAAAAATCTTATTCCTCATCTTGGCCTCCTTGATCAAACTGAATCATTTCACCAAGAATACGAGAGAGCTCTTCCTCGTCTTTAAACTCAATCTCAATCTTATTCTTTCCACGCGAGCTCTTCACACGAACGTTGGTATTAAATACCTGACGAAGTACACGCGCAGCCTTTTTAAAAGACTGAGGCGTTGCAGGCCGTGGCGTCTTAGTTGTCTCTCCGGCAGAAAACAATGGAGCAAGATTTTCTGTCGCTCTTACGGAAAGGCCCTCCGCAACAACCTTCTCTGCAAGTCGAATTCGCGCGTCCTCATAGGGAACTGCAAGAATCGCACGTGCATGTCCAGCAGTAAGTTTACCCTCAAAAATCATCTGCTGAACTACTTCGGGGAGATCGAGAAGGCGCAGCGAGTTTGTAATTGCAGAGCGTGACTTGCTTACTGCTTTCGACAATGCCTCCTGGGTCATACCGCTGGCATCGATAAGCTGGCGATAGCCCTTAGCCTCTTCGACGGGATTCAGATCAGAACGCTGAAGGTTTTCGATAAGAGCAAGAGCCAGCATCTCTTCATCATTAACATCTTTAATGATGACAGGCAGTTCCTCAAGACCAGCAAGCTTTGATGCCTGATACCGACGCTCACCAGCGATGATCTCATAGCCGTTTCCATGCTTGCGAACCAAGAGCGGCTGCAAAACGCCATGCTCTTGGATTGACTCGCTCAACTCGCGAAGTTCAGTTTCATTAAAATGAATTCGCGGTTGATTAGGGTTGGGAACGATATCCTCAATAGGTAGTTTTGTTACAGATGCGGCATTTGAAGCAGATACAGCAGAACCACCGGTCTCATACTCGGCCTCTGAGACCAAAGCATTGAGTCCACGTCCCAATCCGCCACGTTTCTTTACACTAGGCACGCTTGATCACCTCTTTTGCAAGGTTCATATACGCTTTTGCACCCTTATTTTGAGGTGCATAGGTAATTACCGGTTCTCCAAAAGACGGAGCTTCGGAGATTTTAACCGTACGGGGGATTAGCGTCTTAAATGCCTTATCACCAAAGTACGATTGAACCTCCTCAACAACCTGATTCGATAGAGAAGTACGCGAGTCATACATGGTCATAAGCACACCATAGGTGTCTAAGCCCTTGTTCAGACGTGATTTGACCATCTTCATTGACTCTAGCAGCTTCGTAACGCCCTCGAGTGCGTAGTACTCGCACTGGATCGGAATCAAAACGCTGTCTGCTGCGGTCAAGGCATTGATAGTAAGCAGGCCGAGCGAAGGAGGACAGTCAATGAAAATAAAATCGAACTCGTCCTGAATCGGCTCAAGCAAATCTTTGAGGCGGGTTTCACGAGCAATTGCGCTTACGAGCTCAATTTCGGCACCTGCAAGCTGAATCGTAGCTGGAATTACGAATACCTTTTTGCAATTTGTATCAAGAACAAGCGATTCTGCCGGCACATCATTCAACAATGCATCATAGATGCAGCGATCAAGGTCTTCTTTTTCAATTCCAAATCCACTGGTGCTGTTTCCCTGCGGATCAAAATCGACAATCAGTGTCTTACGACCCTGCTCACCCAGTGCTGCTGCAAGGTTCACAGCCGTCGTTGACTTACCGACGCCGCCTTTTTGATTGATGATTGCAATGATACGCGTGTCTTTTGCGCTCTTAGAACGCTTAACGTCGCGAAATCCCACGGTCCCTCCTGGTGTGTATTAAAGCTGTCAAACGGAGGATGTTTCACGTGAAACATTCCGATTCGATATCAACCGCCATGTTTCACGTGAAACACTGCAAGTTGTTAGTATCCATTATGTTTCACGTGAAACATCTAGGCAAGCGGATTCTTCTTTGCCATGCCATTTGCACGAGGCAATGAAACGGATGCCGGATGACTCTTTTTAAGAACAATGAACTCCCTGTGGCCCAAGCCCTCAGGCAAATCGATTGCGTCATTCAGAAGCAAAGTGAAGCCGCAAATCTTAGCTGCTGACATGCCGGAAGCAAGCTCCTCATCCGAAGGATTACCCTTGGTGATAACAAATAGCCCTCCGTCTTTGAGGAACGGAGCAGCATACTCAACAAGAATCGGTAGAGGGGCAAGTGCACGGGCGGTTACGACAGAAAACTGCTTCTTATGGCTTCGAGCATATTCTTCAAGGCGATCATGAACCGCATGAGCATGTTTCAATCCAAGAACATCAACAAAAGAATTGACAGCATCAACCTTCTTACCAACAGAGTCAATATAAGTAGCTTTACGATGCGTGGTTATGGTTAACGGAATACCAGGGAAGCCCGCACCTGTTCCCATATCGAGCAAAGCTCCCTCAGGAGCCTTATTGATATAGGGGAGCAAAACAAGTGAGTCGAGGATATGAAGTACCGCAGCATCTTCTATGTTAAGAATACGGGTGAGATTGGTTGTCTTATTTGTTTCCAGAACCAAATCCAAATGTTGAATACATTTCCTCAGCTCAGTATCAGTTACGCTCAAGGAATACTCTTTGCAATAGGAAGTTAGACGACTCAACATCTCGTCAGCCTGCTGATCAGTAAGTACTAACAACGAAAGCTCCTTTCTGACAAAAATCAGTGTATCGAGAACTTTTGACAAAAAAAGGGGACGTGGAAACCACGTCCCCTTAGCATAAGCTCGAGTAGATTATCGAGCAACAATCACCACATGGCGATCGGGGTCAGAACCCTCAGAATGAGTATCGACGGCGTCATTGCCACGAAGTGCAATGTGAACCAGTCGGCGCTCGTAGGCATTCATGGGCGGAAGCGAAACACTCTTATGAGTGCGGATGGCACGCTCGGCAGCAGACTGAGCCATGGAGGCAACCTTGTCCTGACGGCGGCTCTTGTATCCCTCGACGTCCACTACAACCGGATACCTAAAGCCGAGCTTGCGGCTCACCAGCAATGAGAACATAACCTGAAGGGCATCAAGGGTGCGACCATGACGGCCAATGAGAACAGCAAGGTCGGGAGCCGTTACATCCAGAATCAGCTCACCCTCGTCGCCCTCATACTCATCGATAGGAGAGTTGGCGGCATCGAAGTGCGAAAGGATGGAACGCAGGATGGAAATCGCGACATCGGCAATGGTGTCGAGCTCCTCGTCGGTCAGCTCTTCACCAGCCTTGTAGCGCTGTGCAATCTCGGGATAATCGCCCGCGACCTGCGGGGCAACCTCCTCAAGCATATCCTCGATGATCTCTTCAGACATAACGTACTCCAAAAGTTAGGTACCTAAATAAGATTGATATCCCACTACTTCTTCTTGTGCGGGCGCGGCTTCTTCTCGCGACGAGTGACCTCAACCTGCAGCGGCGCGTTCTTAAGGCGCTCCTCCTCATCGGCCTTCGCCTTGTCGATGACCTTCTGCGTCACAAAAATCTGCTGGATAACCTGCCAAGCAGACGAGACGTCGTAGTACAGCAGAACACCAACGGGAAGGCTCCAGCCCATCCAAAGCATCATGACCGTCATGACAACGGCCATCATACGCATGCTCTGAGCCTGCTGGCCGGTCTGGTTGCGCGACATATAGAGCTGCGGAATCAGGGTCAGGACAGCGAACAGGATCAGGCAGACCAGCGCAGGCAGCGCGACCATAAAGCCATCGGCAAAGGAGGCACTCGGCGTGGTGGTCAGGTCGGGCAGAATATTAAAGAACGAGAACGTGCCGTCGTTAAAGTAGTCCGGCAGGTTACGCAGCAGCGTAAATAGGGCGAACAGGACAGGCATCTGAATCAACAGCGGCAGACAACCAGCCATCGGGTTGAACTTGTTCTCGCTGTAGAACTTCTGCATTTCCTCGGCCTGACGCTGGGGATCGTCGGCATAGCGCTCCTGGATCTCGAGCATCTTGGGCTGCAGCACCTGCATGCGTGCCGTCGACTTAGTCGACTTGAGCATAAGCGGCGTCAGCAGCAGACGGATGATGACCACCAGGATGATAATGGACAGGCCCCAGTCGACCGCAAAGGTCTGGATGAGCTTGAGCAGCTCGAAAAGGATGTTAACGATCCAATCCCACATGTAAGTTTTCCTCCGATAGCGAGTGCCCGCTAGGGCACAGGGTCATAACCGCCGACGTGCAGGGGATTGCAGCGAGCGATGCGCCTCACGGCAAGCCAGCAGCCTCTCAAAACACCGTACTTCTCAATCGCCTGGACGGCGTATTGCGAGCACGTTGGGTAATAAATGCAGGCGTCAGGCAATAAGGGCGAAATAACCTGTTGATATATGCGAATAGGAGCGATGGCAACACGTCGCAAAACGTGATTGCTCATCGCTCCTCCCCGGCAACGCCGGCGCGTTTCATAAGCGAACGCAATGCATTGTCCATCTCCTGCGGCGAGGAAACCCTCGTCTTGGGAGTTGCGAACAAGATGATGTCATAACCCGCAACGGGAAATCCACAGCTGCGGGCGGCCTCGCGCATCACACGCTTAGAACGGTTGCGCACGACAGCACAACCGAGCCGTTTAGCACCAACGAAGGCGACCCTTCCGGAGTCGCCTTCGCCAACCGATTCACATATGGTCATTCGAATCAGAGGGTGATTGAAACGACGCCCCTGACTGAACACATGCTCGAAATCTTGCCGAGACTTAATAGTCTTCATGCGAGATGTGTGTATCGCTGCTAGACAGTGAGACGCTTGCGGCCCTTGGCGCGACGACGGGCGAGCACGGCACGACCACCCTTGGTGGCCATACGGGCACGGAAGCCATGGGTCTTGGCACGCTTACGCTTATTAGGCTGATACGTACGCTTCATCTTAAGTTCCTCCTGCTGCATTTCGAGTGTCCGCGGGGGCGCGGACGCAGATATAGACACGTGAGCTTGAAGATTGTAGGGAAATCAATGTTCAAATGTCAAGAAATCAAAGGTAAAAGGTTGCGCAGTTCACACGGTTCCCCCATAAGCCGAGCTCGATTTAGCGGTGCATGGCAACTTTTCACGATATTTCATCGAGTTTTCAACAGGTCATGTTGGCAATGTTGAGAACTTTTCGTCCGTTTTCCAAAGTTTTCAACAGGTTTTGAAAAGTTGTCGAAAGATGAGAAACATTGCACGGTGAGCTACTATTTGTTCGAAACCTTTTGAAAGATTGCGAGCGGCATGTCTGACGACTTTTACACCATGGTCGATTCCGGAGACCCGGCACCCGACAACGAGCACATCACCGGCGTGCGCGAAGAGCGTAAGGAAGGCGAGCAGACGACCACGCAGGCGCCAAAAGCCATGTACGCCGCGCGCATCGCCGTCTATGACGACATGCTGTCGACACCGCGTGTGATCGTCATTGATCCGCAAGATGTCCGCACGTATTTGGAAGAGACGACCAACACCGTCTACCAGTGTATGAAAGAGCAAGGTGGCCACATCTCGCTCATGGTCATCCGCGAGATTGTCGAAAACTTTATCCACGCACACTTTGCCGAGCCCATCATCTCGATTCTGGACGGCGGAGACACCATCCGCTTTGCTGATCAAGGACCCGGCATCGACGACAAGGAGCGCGCTTTCGACTTTGGCGTTACCAGCGCAAACAGCAAGATGAAGCGCTATATCCGTGGAACCGGAGCAGGGTTTCCCATGGTGCAGGAGTATTTGGAAAACGCCGGCGGGGCCGTGTCCATCGAGGACAACATGGGCAACGGCACCGTGGTTACGGTAAGCCTGGACCCTAAACGCGTGCAGGAAATCGAACGCGCCGGCGGGCGCGGTGCTGCCGTGCGGCCCGAGACGGAGCAGCCCGCATATCCCCTGCCGGGAGCTTTTGCGCAGCAGCCCATGGCAACGCAACAGATGCAGCCCCGCGTGGGACAGATGCAGCAGCCCGGAATGCTTCCTACACAAGAGCCCCAGGCGGCGTCGATGTCGATGCCGCCAAACGTGCCAGAGGCCATGCCGCTGGCGGATCAGGATACAGCAGCAATGCAGCAGGCGACGGGGGCACCGGGTGGCCAGCAAATGGGCTATCAGCCGTACCAACAGGGATATCCATATCAGCAGATGCCGCCACTGGGATATGGCCAGCAGTTCCCGCAGCAGTACCAGCAGGGATATCAGCAGCCGTACCAGCAGATGACGCAGCAGCAGTACAACCCCTGGGCCCAGCAGATGCCTCCGCAGCCTTACCACCAGTGGCCTCAAAGTTTTCAACAGCAAATGCCGCCGATGCAGAGTTCTCAACAACCAGCAGCTCAAATGATGTATCCTAATGCAGCAAATCAGTATGCGCAGCCACAACCGGACGTGTTCGTAAGCGATCGCGGCAACGCCGCGCTGGGCTATCTGGCGCAAAATCAAGCGTGCGGTGCTACCGATCTGGCGAGGGCGTTTGGAAACTCGGCCCCCACTTGGTCACGCACGCTCAATGACTTGGCGCAGGCCGGCTTGGTCATCAAGCATGGCCAGAAATACCATCTGACCGAACTCGGCGCCGCTCGCGTGCGAGCTCAGAGCTAAAGAACGGGAGAGACAGTGGACGAGGAAGCAAGCATCATCCTGGGGGATGCCATCGCCTTTTGCCAGCGCGACGGCCGAGATGCACGCCTCATCAACATGCTGGGGCAATCGCGCGCCATAAGCCTGACCGAAGATACGCTCACGATCGAGGCCCCCTCGCGCTTTGCCATCGCGCAGCTCAAAAAGCATCAGCCGACCATTGAGGCCTATCTGGAAGAAATCGCCTTTGCACCGATTGCGCTCGACATCGTGGCACCGCAAGGAGCCGTGGCGGAATCCGCTGCTGCGACGGCGCCCGCCGCGGCTCCCGCTGCCTCCCCGGCGGTGCCGGCCTCCGCAGGCGACGTGCCGACAATCGAGCACCAGCACGGCGATGTTTCCCGTGAAACCATGGCACCGTTGCCGACCGCGGCGGCGACGTCAACGAACGCACCCGTCACGCACATGCCTATCGCTCACGACGCAGCGGCGGGCGCGGATTCGGGCATTGCAATCAAGAACACGCTCTCGGCCGATGATTTTCGTCGCATGATGAACCAGATGAAGGGCGGAGCGCCGACTAAGTCCACGCAAGCTGCGACCCCCGCTTCACCCATGCCGGCACCGACCGTACCGGCCGAGCAGAATGCGGATGGAGCCCCGCTCGCCGCGAACTCAAAATTTACCTTTGAGAACTTTGTCTACGGCCCCGAGAACAGCCATGCCTATCGCTCGGCACTCAAGTTTGCCGCCCTCGCGGACGAGCGTGGCACGTGCACATCACTGTTCATCTACGGCAAATCGGGCCTGGGCAAGACGCACCTGCTGCTTGCCATCAAAAACGAGCTCGCCGAAAAGTCGCCCGAGATCAAGGTCAAGTATGCCAACTCCCAGGCATATCTGGACGACCTGATGACCGAGTTCGACCGCCAAAAGAAGAGCAACGCCCCCATCATGCAGGCGTACCACGGCGTGGACGTGCTCATCATCGACGACATCCAAAACATCATCGGCAAGCGCGCGAGCGTGGACTACTTTTTCCAGCTCATGGACGAGTTCATCCGCAACAACAAGAAGGTCGTCATCGCGGCAGACCGCGCCCCCAAGGACCTGAGCATGGACGAGCGTCTGACCAGCCGCTTCAACGCCGGCATGCTCTGCCTGGTCGCAGAGCCCAGCTACGAGATGAAATACAAGATCTTGCAGCGCTATTACGAGAACACCATCGTCGCCGCTCCCGAGGCAGGCGACGACTCGCTGCTGGCGGCCTATGGGGGCGACGGCGGGCACCTAACCGACGAGCACTTTAAACACATGGCCGAGGTCTCGGGCACCAACATCCGCGAACTCGAGAGCTTTTGCGAGCGCTGCGCCGGCGAGGCGGGCGACCGCGAGCGCGAGGGCGGGGAGCTCACCTTTGACGATATCGACGCCATCGCCAGCCAGTACTTTGACACATCGGCCAAAAAGATCAACGTCCAGACGGTTCAGTCCGTCATCGAAGAGCAGTACGGCGTGACGCACGAGGAGCTCATCGGCCCGCGTCGCAACGCCAATATCGCCAAAGCACGCCATATCGCTATCTACCTGGCCATCGAGATGTGCGAGATGACGACCACGGCGGTGGGCGCCGAATTTGGCAACCGCAACCACTCGACCGTCAGCACGAGTTACAAAAAGGTCCAGAAGATGATCCAGGAAGACCGGACTGTTACCGAAGACCTCAAGTCGCTGCGCGATAAAATTACACTGCGCTCGTAGGTAAATGGACACAGCTGTTGAAAACTTGTCGAAACCACGGGCATAAGGTGTCTAAAACCCAACCCGCGGTGATGAAAAGTTTTGCGCAGGTTTTGAACGTGGAAAACCACCCCTGTTGCACACAGGTTGCTGTCGATTCTCTTTCTGGGTCTGACCTGCGTCTTTGGGAGTAATCAACAGTTTCGTCAGTGCTATTACTATTATTAAGATATTTATATCTATAGAAAGGTATTAAAAGATGAAGTTCACCGTCAGCCAGAGCTCGCTTACACAAGCCATCGGCGTCGTTATGAAGGGTGTCGCTTCGGCATCCACCCTCCCCATCCTGTCGGGCGTGCTCGTTAAGGCCCAAGACGGCATCTTGGAATTCCAGACCTCTAACTACACCATCTCGATCCGTCATCGCATCGCGGCGCATGTCGAAGAAGAGGGCGAGATGGTTATCCCCTGTAAGATGCTCTCCAATATCACCAAGACCCTCCCCGATGCCCCGGTCACCTTTGAGCTGTCCGAGCGCCAGGTGCTGATTGGTTGCGAGAAGAGCTCTTTTAGGCTGAACACGCTCGATGCCAATGACTTCCCCGAGTTTCCGGCCTATGCCATCGAGAGTGCCGTGGAGCTGCCGACCGATATCTTGTCCGAAATGGTCGGCCGCGTGTGGCGCGTCACCTCGACCGACAAGGCTCGCCCCATCCTGGGCGGCGTGCACATGAAGGTCGAGAACAACACCGTACGCCTGGTGGCGACCGATTCCTTCCGCTTGGCCGTGTGCGATACGCAGGTCGAGACCTCGACCCTCGAGGGCTCCTTTGAGCTCAACGTTCCGGCTGACGCCTTTAACGACGCGCTGAGCATCATGGCCAGCCAAGCGACCATCATGATCGGGGCTACCGACACCCAGGTCGTCTTCGAGGCCGGCAACACCACCTACGTGTCGCGTCGCATCGAGGGCGTGTACCCCAACTACAAGCAGCTCATCCCCGATTCGTGCGTGACGAGCGTCAAGATCGATGTCGCCGCCTTTAACGCCGCCCTCAAGCGCGTAGCCGTTATCGCGAGCGCCAACCCCGCCGTCAAGTTCGAGATCGATGTCGAGAACGGGCAGATGGGCCTGTCCTCCATTTCCAATGACCAAGACCTTGCGCAGGAGACGATCGATGTCGAGGCCGAGGGCGAGTCGGGTACCATCGCCTTCAACTACCACTACATCTTCGGCTGCCTCAATGCCCTGTCCAAGGAGAAGGAGATCACGCTGGAGCTCAAGAGCTACTCGCAGGCGGGCATCTTCAAGTCCTACGACAAGATCAACTACCTGTACCTGGTCATGCCGGTCCGCATCTAGCGCTGCGCCATGACCATGTTCGCTCGCGATCTTTCCGTCGCGCACTACCGCAGCTTCGATAGCTATCGCCTTGCCCTGGACGAGGGCGTGACGATACTTGCGGGACCCAACGCGGCGGGAAAGACCAATCTCATAGAGGCGCTGCAGCTGCTGACGAGCGGTTCCTCGTTTAGGCATCCGACCGCAGCCGAGCTTGTCCATGACGGCGTGGGCTCGTGCAAGATCGAGCTGAGGCTCGAGGGCGACGGCCGCGTGCTTGATATGGGATTGAGCGCGGAGGACGGTAAGCGCTCGTTTAGTCGCAACGGCAAGAGATGCTCTGCCGCCGGCGTGCGCGGGATTCTGCCGAGCGTGCTGTTTTGCCCCGACCATCTGGACATGGTTAAGCGAGGCGCCAGTGTGCGCCGCGCCGCCCTCGATGACTTTGGCATGCAGCTGAGCGCACGCTACGCCGATCTTGCGAGCACCTATGGGCGCTGCGTGACCCAGCGTAACGCCTTGCTCAAGGAGACCTGGTGCTGCCGTGAGATGCTCGGCGCGTGGAACGATTCGATTGCCCGCGCGGGCTCGGCCCTGCTCGTGCACCGGTTGGCCCTGCTCGACCGGCTGGCGGGCCATGTGCACACTGCCTACGGGCAAGTGGCGTCAGGTGAGGTCGCCAACGTGACCTATGCGTCCACGCTGGGGGATTTGCCCCAGGTCGAGGATCGCGAAGAGCTGAAGGGTTGGGCGTACGAGCGCATGCTGGCTGCCCTTGACGAGCATGCCGACGAGGAAATTCGCCGCGGCGTGACGTTGGTGGGACCGCATCGCGACGAGATTGAGTTTACCGTGGCGGGTCGCTCCGCCCGTTCATTTGCCAGCCAAGGACAGCAGCGTACGCTGGTGCTGTCCTGGAAGGTGGCCGAGGTTGCCGTGGCTCGCGATGTCCTGGGCACCGCCCCACTGCTGCTTCTGGACGACGTGATGAGCGAGCTCGACGGCGAGCGTCGCGGCGCTTTCCTGCGGCTGATCGGCGATGATATTCAGACGGTCATAACCACGACCAACCTGGGGTACTTTACCGATGACCTGCTTGATCGAGCCAAGGTGGTGAGCATGGGTGAGACGTGCTAATTACGAGCGCGAGAGCGAGACAGTCGCCTTCAGCGGGTTTTTGAACGCAGAGCGCCAGCGCATCCTGGCGGCTGCAACGCCTAAGCGCCGTGCGCAGATGGAGGCCGCCGAGGAGTCGCGCACGGTCTATCGCGCATGGAACGCGGTGTGCTCGGGCACGCGCGAGGGGCGGCATGTGACGGGACTGCGTTACCTGCCCGAGTCCAATGAGCTGCTGGTGTATCTCGACTCGCCCTCGTGGACGCAGGAAATGACGCTGTTGCGCGAGATCATCCGCGCGCGCATGGAGCGCGCCGGTGCGCATGTGGACGGCCTGGTGTTCAAAACCACCGCGCCCGGTCACACGCCGCCCGCCGCCAAGGAGCGCCTGCGCCCGGCGACGACCGAGCGACCGCCGGCCCCGCATGCCGACCTAAGTGAGGCCGAGCGCACCGAGATTGAGCGCCAAGTGGCGCCCATCGAAGACCAAAAACTGCGCGAGGCCCTCGAGAATGCCATGAGAGCCAGTGCCGAGTGGGCCAAGGGCGTGCAAAGCAAAAAAGAGCCTTAAATCGCATCTGGTGGCCTTGTAGAGCCAAATACCCTCGTTCCCGATGGTATTTTTTTACGATAAACTAGTAAGGCTGTACACATTTTCTTGACTGAAGGAGGACGTGTGGCAAACGAAAACGATTACGATGGCGGCGAGATTAAGATTCTCGAAGGTCTCGAGGCCGTTCGTAAGCGCCCGGGCATGTATATCGGCTCGACGAGCGCCAGCGGTCTGCATCACCTGGTGTGGGAGATCGTTGACAACTCCGTCGACGAGGCCATGGCCGGTTTCTGCACCGAGATCCAGGTGACGGTCCACGCCGACAACTCCATCACGGTCGTCGACAACGGGCGCGGCATCCCCGTCGACGAGCACCCTGTTAAAAAGATCCCGACGCTCGAGGTCGTCATGACGATCTTGCACGCCGGCGGTAAGTTCGATAACTCGGCCTATAAGGTCTCGGGCGGCCTGCACGGCGTGGGCATCTCCGTCGTCAACGCACTGTCCAAGCGCGTGGTCGTTCAGGTTCGTCGCGATGGCAACACCTACGAGATGGAGTTCTCGCGCGGCAAGACCGTCAAGAAGATGGAGGTCGTGGGCACCTCGGATTCGACGGGCACCACCGTCACCTTCTGGCCCGACGACGAGATCTTCGAGACCTGCATCTACGATTTCGATACGCTGCACAACCGTCTGCAGGAGACAGCGTTCCTCAATAAGAACCTCAAGATCGTGCTGACCGACGAGCGCGAGGCGACTCCCCACGTGGAGGAGTTTTGCTACGAGGGCGGCATCATCGACTTCGTCAAGTTCCTCAACGAGGGCAAGGACGTCCCCGAGGCCTTTAAGGAGCCCATCTACATCGAGGGCAAATCGAACCCGGACGCTCCCGTGGCCAAGATGGGCGAGGTCGAGGTTTCCCTGCAGTGGAATAGCGGCTACGGCGAGAACGTCATGTCGTTTGCCAACGACATCTACACTCCCGAGGGCGGCATGCACCTTGAGGGCTTCCGCACCGCGCTCACCCGCGTGATCAACGACTACGCGCGCAAACAGAACCTGCTCAAGGAAAAAGACGCCAACCTGACCGGCGACGATGTGCGCGAGGGCCTTTCGGCCGTTATCTCGGTCAAGCTGCCCGATCCGCAGTTTGAGGGGCAGACCAAGGCCAAGCTCGGTAGCTCCTATATGCGCGCGCTCACGCTCAAGATCGTGACCGACGGCCTCGCCGATTACTTGGAGGAGCATCCCAAGCCCGCCCGCGAGATCGTCAAGAAGGCGCAACAGGCCTGCAAGGCGCGCAACGCCGCCCGCAAGGCGCGCGAGGCAACCCGCCGCAAGAGCCTGCTCGAGACGGCGTCCCTGCCCGGTAAGCTCGCTGACTGCTCAGTGCGCGATGCCGAGCTGACCGAGCTCTTCATCGTAGAGGGCGACTCGGCAGGCGGTTCGGCCAAGGACGGCCGTCGCCGAGACATCCAGGCGATTCTGCCCCTGCGCGGCAAGATTCTGAACGTCGAACGCGTTGGTGACCATCGCGCGTTCTCGAGCGACACCATCCAGTCGCTGATTACCGCGATCGGCTGCGGTGTCACGACGAGTGCCGGCGACGGCGGCGACTTCGATATCACCAAGGCGCGCTACCACAAGATCATCATCATGACCGATGCAGACGTTGACGGTGCGCATATCCGCATCCTGCTGCTGACGTTCTTCTACAAGTACATGCGTCCGCTGATCGATGCCGGCTACGTCTATGTTGCCTGCCCGCCTATCTTTGGCATTAAGGTGCGCAACAAGATCCACTACGTGTATCCCAACGGCCGCCAGCCCGAAGACGAGATCCTGCGCGACACCATTCAGAGCCTGGGCCTGAACCCCGACGAGGACGACGAGGACGGCAAGGCCAAGGACGGCAAGATCACCAAGAAGCGCAAGGGCTATACCGTCCAGCGCTACAAGGGTCTGGGCGAGATGGACCCCAAGCAGCTTGCCTCGACGACGATGGACCCCAAGACCCGCATCCTGCAGCGCGTGTCGATCGAGGACGCCGTGGTGGCGGACCGCGCCGTGCGTGAGCTGATGGGTTCCGAGGTCGGCTATCGCCGCGAGTACATCGAGAAGCACGCACATGATGCACGCTTCTTAGACGCCTAACCTGTTCGGCTTTCCCAGCCACCGCACCTTCGCCCTCAATCGTCGGTCGCGTACCCAAGTACGCTTCCCTCCTCTTTCGAGCGAATCTGCGGCACCTGGAAAAGCCGTCTCCGTGGCAGGATGATTAATGGACCACGCAAACCATGAGGAGGTAACGTGGCAGACGATATCAACAATAACGAGGGTATGGACGAGGCCGGCGATGCCGGTATGCCCGATGATCTGAAGCGCCTGCTTGCCCGTGCTGAGCAGGGCGAGGACGGCGACCCGGACGCCTATAACCCCGATGCCGATGATGATGAGGAAGAGGACGACGACGGTGAGCTCGAGGAGAGCTTTGGCGAAGTCGACCGTGGCGCCTCGGCCGGCGAGGATATCAACGGCGGCCAGCTCCAGATTTCGGAGTTTGGCCGCGAGATGAAGCAGTCATTTATCGAGTATTCGATGTCGGTCATTACGGCGCGCGCCCTGCCGGACGTGCGCGACGGCTTAAAGCCGGTGCACCGCCGCATCCTGTACGCGATGAACGAGAGCGGCATCTACCCCAACCGCCCGCACAAGAAGTCGGCCTGGACGGTCGGCGAAGTTATCGGTAAGTACCACCCGCATGGCGACTCCGCGGTCTATGAGGCCATGGTCCGCCTGGCGCAGTGGTTCTCCATGCGCACGCCGCTCATCGACGGTCACGGCAACTTCGGTAACATCGACGGCGACGGCGCGGCGGCCATGCGTTACACCGAGAGCCGCCTGGCAAAGCCCGCCATGGAATTGCTGCGTGACTTGCAGAAGGATACCGTCGACTGGCAGCCCAACTACGACGAATCGCTCGCCGAGCCTCAGGCGCTGCCTGCGCGCTTCCCCAACCTGCTGGTCAACGGCAGCCAGGGCATCGCCGTCGGCATGGCCACCAATATCGCCCCGCATAACCTCACCGAGGCGATCGAGGCAACCTGCTACCTGATCGATAATCCCGACGCCACTGTCGACGAGCTCATGCAGATCATGCCCGGTCCGGACTTCCCCACCGGCGCCATCATCATGGGCAGTGCCGGTATTAAGCAGAGCTACGAGACCGGCCGTGGCTCCATTACCGTGCGCGCCAAGGCTCACGTGGAGTCCACCAAGACCGGCCGCAGCCGCCTGGTCTTTACCGAGATTCCCTACATGGTCAACAAGGGCACCCTGCAGGAGAAGATCGCCCAGCTCGTCAACGACAAGCACATCGAGGGTATCTCGGATATGCGCGATGAGTCCAACCAGAAGGGTATCCGTCTGGTCATCGAACTCAAGAAGGGCGTCATCCCGCAGGTCGTGCTCAACAACCTGTACAAGTACACCTCGCTGCAGACGACCTTTGGCGCCAACAACCTGGCGCTTGTCAACGGCGTTCCCAAATGCCTGAGCCTGCGCGAGATGCTGCAGCACTACATCGACCACCAGGTCGACGTCGTCACCCGCCGCACCCGCTTCGACCTTAAGAAGGCCCAGGCCCGCGCGCATATCCTTGAGGGCTACCTGATGGCCCTTGACCATATCGACGAGGTCATCAGCATCATCCGCTCCTCGCAGACCGACTCCGAGGCCAGCAGCCGCCTGATCGAGCGCTTTGGCTTTACGCCCGAGCAGACCACGGCCATCCTCGAGATGAAGCTGCGCCGCCTGACCGGCCTGGAGCGCGACAAGATCCAGGAAGAGCTGGACGGCCTGCGCCGCGCCATCGCCTACTACGAGGACCTGCTGGCGCACGAGGAGAAGATCCTGGGCGTCATTAAGGAGGAGATGCGTGAGATCTCCAAGAAGTTCGGCGATAAGCGCCGCACCGAGATCAGCCATGTCGAGAAGGACCTGGACGTCGAGGACCTCATTGCCGATGAGGACATGGTCGTGACCATCACCCACACCGGCTATGTCAAGCGCATCCCGGTGGCCGCCTACCGCGCCCAGAAGCGCGGCGGCAAGGGCGTGTCGGGCGTCAACCTCAAAGAGGACGATGTCATCGACGAGATGTTCATCGCGTCCACGCACGAGTATGTGCTGTTCTTCTCGAGCAAGGGCAAGGTCTATCGCCTGAAGGTGCACGAGCTGCCGGTGGGTACGCGCCAGGCGCGCGGTACCGCGATCGTCAACCTGCTGCCCTTCGAGGAGGGCGAGAAGATCGCGAGCGTCATCAGCTGCCGCGAGTTCCCTGCCGACGAGTACCTGATGTTTGCCACCAAGAGCGGCATGGTCAAGAAGACCGTAATGAGCGCATATGACCGCAGCCGCCGCGACGGCCTGATCGCTATCAACCTGCGTGACGACGACGCGCTGCTGAACGTGCGCCGCGTGCGCGAGGGCGACAAGATTATCCTGGCCACCACCGCGGGCAAGGCGATCATGTTCTCCGAGGAACAGGTGCGCGCCACCGGCCGCGATACCAGCGGCGTTCGCGGTATCGGTATGAAGGACGGCGTGAGCGTTCTGGGCATGGAAGTCACTAACGGCAACGGCGATCTGTTCGTCATCACCGAGCGCGGCTACGGCAAGCGCACGCCGGTCGCGGACTACCCGGAGCAGAATCGCGGCGGCCAGGGCGTCTACACCATCCAAATGACCGAGCGTAAGGGTAACCTCGCGGCCATGAAGACGGTGGGCCCGCAGCACGAGCTGTTCATCGTGACGGAGGGCGCGACGGTCATTCGCGTCAAGACCGATGAGATTAGCCAGACTGGCCGCGCTACCCAGGGCGTCAAGATGATGACCGTCGACGACAACGACCGCATCTGCGCCGTAGCCCGCATGACGGCCGCCAAGGAGAAGCCCGAAGGTGAAGCCACAGAAGACGGCTCTGCCCCCGAAGAAACCCCTGTCGATCTAGGCGACGGCAACGACATGCCAGAGGATCTCCTAGACGAGTAAGAGGAACTAGCTGGTAAAAATTATCAGACCCCATATATCGGCGGTCGGCGCACTGCGCG
>NZ_QSQW01000014.1:5318-57720 GCF_003437565.1 Collinsella sp. TF10-11AT | reverse complement strand
GACCGCCTGGCTCGCTACTACGAGACGGTCACCAAGCACAACCTCAACTACCGTCGTTACTATCACCAGTTCGACTACTAATCGGTGACAAATAAGCTACTGATCAAGAAGCACCCTGCCCGGGCGCATGCGTCCGGGCATTTTTATGCCGAAATTCGCAAGAAAGGGGAATCGAATGAGGCAGTTTATCGTTGCATCCCATGCCCATTTTGCGTCTGGAATCGTCGAGAGCATTGGGCTGCTCTCCGGCGAGCGCGAAAACGTCCATGCGCTCTCTATGTATGTCGACGGAAACGAGGACCTGACCAAGGAGGCCGCAGCGATTCTGGACGGCTTTGCCGCGGACGATGAGGTCGTCGTTTGCACCGACCTCATTGGCGGCAGCGTCAACAACGAGTTCACCAAGATCGTCCAGACGCGTCCCAACACGCACCTGGTGACCAATATGAACCTGCCGCTCCTTATTCAGCTGCTGTTCGTGTCCGAATCCACCCCGATCGATGAGGCCATTCGCCAGATCGTCGAGGCGGACGACACCAAGGTCAAGTACGTCAACGACCTGCTGGGGCAGGCCGAACTCGATGAGTTTTAATCGCTAGGGAGCACATCATGATTCAGATGATTCGCGTGGACTATCGACTGCTGCACGGCCAGGTTGCCGTTAGCTGGACTTCGGCTCTGGGTGCCGACTGCATCCTGTTGGTAAGCGACACGGTCCTCAATGACAAGCTTCGTCTGCAGGCCCTGTCCCTTGCAAAACCGGAGGGCTGCAAGGTTGTCGTCAAAAACACCGAGGATGCCGTCAAGGCGCTCCAGAGCGGTGTGACCGATAAGTACAAGCTCTTCGTGGTTTGCGAGACGATCCAGCAGGCCGGTGCCGTCGCCAAGGCGATGGGCGTCAAGAAGATCAACCTCGGCAATGTTGCCTTTAGCGAGGATGCCCGCCAGGTCTCGACGAGCGTGTTCCTTACGCCCGAAAACGAGGCATACGTCAAAGAGCTGCTCGGCGAGGGCTACGAGCTGTTCATTCAGATGATTCCGGCAGATGCGAAGACTGACGCCGCGAAGGTCATCGGTTAGGGGCCATCATGGTTATCAAGACAATCCTGATTTTCCTTATTGCCCTTTTGGGTTATTCCGAGTGGCTGACGGGCACGAGCTACCTCCAGCGCCCGATCGTGCTCGGACCTCTGGTTGGCCTTGTCATGGGCGACATGGTGACCGGCACGATCATGGGCGCCACGATGGAGCTTGCCATGGTCGGCGCCATCTCGGTCGGTGCGTATAACCCGCCCGATACGATTTCCGGAACCATCCTGGGTGTGTCGCTTGCCATGCAGGCCGGCGCGGACGCATCGGCGGCCCTGACCCTGGGCATTCCCATCGCAACGATCGTCCTGGCGCTCGATACGGCCCTGGGCCAGCCGGTGATGCTACTGCTGGTGCACCGTATCGACAAAAACGTCGAGGACGGGGACACCAAGGCCATCACGCGCAACATGCTCATCGCCGGTTACGCGCAGAGCTGGTGCGGCCTGCTGATTATTCCCCTGGCATTCTTCTTTGGCGCCGATGCTGTTGCCAGCCTGCTCAACATCATCCCCGATTTCGTTCAGACCGGCATGGATGTCGCCGCCGCCTTCTTGCCCGCACTCGGCTTTGCGATGCTGGCGCAGATGATTATGAACAAAACGGTGGCGCCGTTCTTCTTCGCTGGCTTCTTCCTCGTCGCCTACTTTGGCATTAGCACGACGGGCGTGGCGATCTTTGCCGCGATCATCGTCGTCGCGATGACGGTTTTGGGTGATAAGAAAAAAGCGGAGCAGCCCGCAGTGGCAACCGAGGATCCTGCGATTGGGAGTGGGTTCGATGAGTTTTAAGTTTGAGTCTTCTTACGACGGGCTGATTTCCCGCGCAGACCTTAAGAAGCTGTTCTGGCGCTCGATTCCCTATGAGCATTCCTGGAACTACGAGCGTATGGGCCATATCGGCTTTATGTGGGCCCTTATGCCGATTCTTCGCAAGCTGTATCCGCAGGATGCGGACTTTAAGGCCGCCCTTAAGCGCCATATGGAGCTCTATAACGTCACGCCGTACATCTCGACGCTCCCCATGTCCATCGCCGCTGCAATGGAAGAGGTCAACGCTACTGACGATAGCTTTGACACGAGCGCGATCTCAAATGTCAAGCTTGCTTTGATGGGACCGCTGTCCGGTGTGGGCGATGCCTTCTACTGGGGCACGCTGCGAATTTTGGCAACGGGTGTCGGCACGTCGCTGGCGCTACAGGGCTCTATTCTTGGCCCGATTTTGTTCCTGCTCGTGTTCAATGTCCCTCACTACATCATCCGTTACCTGCTGACGTTTGTGGGGTATCGCTTTGGCTCGGACATGATCAGCAAGGTCCAGGAATCGGGCATTATGGACACGATCGTCAAGATGGCCTCTATCATGGGCGCCATGGTGATCGGCGCTATGACCATGGAGATGGTCACCGTGGACATTCCGCTCATGGTCGGTGCGGGCGATGGTGCTCAGACGCTGGCCGAGCTGCTCAACGGAATCTTCCCGGGCTTTGTCACGATGGGGCTGTTTGGAATCGTCTATCTCATGCTCAAGAAGAAGATGAATCCGCTCGTGATCATGCTCGTGATCCTGCTCGTGAGTATTGCCGGCGCGTTCTTTGGAGTGCTTGGTGTTCAGTAGGGCATCCGTCATAATGAGAATAATGTAAGAGGGGGCGTCGCGCACACTGTGCTGCGGCGCCCTTTTGCCGAAAGGTGGACAAGATGGAGTATCCGCAGCTTGCCGTCATGAATATCAGCCATCGTTATTTTGACCTTGAGGAATTCTTTTCTTCGGCAGCGGCCTCGGGCTACACGTGTTGCGAGCTTTGGACCGGGGCGATGCATCTGTATGTCGATTGCCATGGATACGATTCGCTCGAGCAGGTGCGGGAGCTGTCGCAGCGGTATGGGGTTCGGATTGTGGGGCTTTGTCCCGAACAGAACAACCCCAAGCCGTGGAATATCGCGGCGCGTGGGAATGAGGCGCGTGCCCGCACGCTCGCGTACTTTAAGAACGTTGTGGATATCGCGGCGGAGCTTGGAGCCGAGCAGGTCATGGTCTCGAGCGGCTGGGCATTTTTGAACGAGCCGATCGAGGACGCGTGGGGTCGCAGCGCCTCGATGCTGCGTGCGATTGCCGAGCATGCGGGAGAGCGCGGCGTGCGACTGGTGCTCGAGGCCCTACAGCCGGTTGAGTCGATGATCGTGAACTCGGCGGCCGACACGAAGCGCATGATCGAGGCAGTTGATCATCCGGCACTTAAGGCGTGTCTGGATTTGGGCGCTATGGCGGTGGCAGGGGATACCATCGACGATTATTTCGATCTGCTTGGCGAAGATGTCGCCCACGTGCATTTTGTCGATGTTGCGGCAGATGGCACGACGCATCTTGCCTGGGGTGACGGCGACCGCGATATGCGCGCCGACCTGGATAGGCTGGTGGCGCGCGGCTATCGCGGAGTTGTTTCGGCCGAGACCTATGACGGGCGCTATTTCGCCGACCCCGCAGCTGCCGATGCGCAGGTAATGGCAGAGTATCGTCGTGCGATTGGCGCCTAGGCGGGTTTGGGTTGCGGCGATCTGCCCTATGTTTCCAAATGAATACGGCGTGAGCGGCTGCGATGGATTTTCCCCGCAAACACTCTAGTATGCTAAAGTACCCAGAAGACCGGCGGAGCTATGCCGGTCTTCTGTTCTATATGAAACACAGCATGAGGAGGCTCACCAGATGACGGCCACACCGTGGGGATTCCGGGACATATTGCCCGAGGAGGCTCAGGCGCGCGAGGAGATTGCGCTGACGGTGAAGGGCTGCTTTAGGGAGCATCATTACCTGCCGGTCGAGACGCCGCTGCTCGAGGACAAGGGCTCTCTCGAGGAGGGTGGCCGCATTGCGGACACCCCGTTTAAGCTCTTTGATGATGACGGCCGCCTGCTGGTGGTCCGTCCCGACAACACGCTGCCGATCGTGCGCTTGGTTTCGACCCGCATGCGCGCGGCCGATCTGCCACTGCGCCTGCGCTACGAGGCGCCGGTGGTTCGCGAGTGCCAGCGCAATGCCGGCGGCTCGCGTCAGTTTACGCAGTTGGGTTTTGAGCTTATCGGTGTGGGCGATACCGCGGGCGATGTCGAGATCGTCTCGCTGGTGGCGGAGGCCGTGCGCAAGCTGGCACTTCCCGGTGCGCGCATTATCGCGGGCAGTGTGCGTCCGTTTAAGGAACTGCTTGCGGCGTGCGAAGATCGCGAGCTGGCTGCCGAGGCGCTGCGCTGCGTGCACGCCAACGACTTTGTGGGCCTCGATGCCCGCGTGGCGGCAAGTGTCGAGCCCGAGGCCGTCAAGGCCGCCATTAGCGAGCTGCCGCGCCTGCACGGTGGTGCCGAGGTGCTCGACCGCGTCGACGCGCTGCTGGCGGCGGCGGGCATTGTCGCGCCGCTCACGCGCGAGCTGCGTGCCCTGGTCGAGGGCCTGGCTCCCGAGGACGCTCAGGTGCTGTCCTTCGACTTCTCCATCATGAACTCGTTTGATTACTACACGGGCCTGGTCTTTAAGGCCTATGCCGGTGGCCTGCCCGATCCGGTGGGCTCGGGCGGTCGCTACGACTCCATCTTTACCGGTGCATTTGGCGACGGCATCGAGGTGCCGGCGGCAGGCTTTGCCTTTTCGCTCGAGCGTCTGGAGGCCGCGCGCACCTCGGCCGAGGACGCTGCTTCCGATGGTGACCATGCCGTGGGCCGCGGCACCGAGGGTCCGCTGCGCATTGCCGTGCCCAAGGGCTCGCTCAAGGCCGACACGCTCGACGTGCTCGAGGCCGCAGGTTTGGACGTCTCTGAGCTACGTGACCCCGGCCGTCACCTGATCGTGCGCGGCCGCGACACGCGTGCCGGCGAGGGTGCGGTCGGCGATATCGAGTTTGTCATCGTGCGACCCAGCGACGCGCCCGCCTTTGTGGGCTGTGGCGGTGCCGACTGCGGCATCTGCGGTTGGGACTCGCTCATCGAGGCAGGCCTCAACTTGCTGCAGCTGGTCGATCTGGGCTACGGCCTGTGCACCTTCATCGAGGCGGAGCCCGCGTGGCGCGCTGGCCAGGCCGAGCGCAACTATGCCCGCCGCGGGTCGCTTCGCGTGGCCACCAAGTACCCGCGCATCGCGAGCGCTTGGTATGCCGAGCGCGGCGTGAATGTCGATATCGTCTCGCTGCACGGTAACATCGAGCTGGGCCCCATCGTCGGTATGACCGACCGTATCGTGGATATTACCGCCACGGGCGCCACGCTGCGCGATAACGACCTGGTTATTACTGGTCGCATTATGGACTGCACGGCGCGCTTCTTCGTCAATCCGGGTGCCGCTCGCTTGGATCCGCGCGTGCGTAATCTGGCAGATCGCCTGGCCGCGGCTGTGAAGGACAAGCATTTTGAGCCCGTCGCGGGCTCGGCGCAATAGCGCGAGCACGCACGGGCGCCCCAACGTACGGGCTGCGGGCCGATTGGCGCCGCCGCCCGGTCTCTCGTTTTTCGAACACAACCTCGACCGATAGGGGATACCGATATGAAGACCATCAAGCTTGCTCCCGGTGAGCGCCTCGTTACCAACCAGCTCAACCGTAAGGGCGTGCTGCCGCAAAACATCGTCGACACCGCTCGCGATATCGTGGCCAACGTGCGTGCCAATGGCGATGCCGCGGTGCGCGATTACTGCCAGCGTTTTGATGGCGTTGAGCTGCAGAGCTTCCGTCTGCCGCAGGAGCAGATCGATGCCGCGCTCGAAGGCCTCGATCCGGCCTTTGTCGCCGCACTTGAGAAGGCCGCGCGCCAGATTCGCGAGTTCCACCAGCGCGAGGTCGAGCAGAGCTGGTTTACCACGCGCCCGGACGGCACAATGCTCGGCGTTAAAGTGACCCCGCTCGCGGCTGCCGGCATCTACGTGCCGGGCGGTCGCGCGCAGTATCCCTCCACCGTGCTCATGAACGCCATTCCCGCCAAGGTGGCCGGCGTCAAGCGCGTGGTCATGGTGACTCCGCCGCAAAAAGATGGCCTGATCAGCCCGTATACGCTTGCGGCTGCCAAGCTCGGAGGCGTGGACGAGATCTATATGGTGGGCGGCGCCCAGGCCGTGGCCGCGCTGGCGTACGGCACCGAGACCATTCCGCGTGTCGACAAGATCATCGGCCCGGGCAACGCCTTTGTCGCTGCTGCCAAACAGATTGTCTCGGGTGACGTGGGTATCGATATGGTCGCCGGTCCCTCCGAGGTCTGCGTGCTGGCTGACGCCACGGCCAAGCCCATGGTGGTCGCGGCTGACCTGATGGCCCAGGCCGAGCACGATCCGTTGGCTGCCTGCTATCTGGTGACCTGCGACGAGCAGTTTGCGCGTGAGGTCGAGGCGGGTATCGACATCCTGGTGGCGCAGTCGCCGCGCGCCGAGATCACGCGCGCTTCACTCGATAACGAAGGCACCATTGTGGTGGCCGCCGACATGGCTGCCGCCGTCGAGGCTGTGAACACCGTGGCGCCCGAGCACCTGGAGCTGCACTGCAAGGATGCGATGGGCCTGCTCGGCGGCATTCGCAACGCCGGAGCCATCTTTGTGGGCGCTTGGAGCTCCGAGCCGCTCGGCGATTACGTCGCCGGCCCCAATCACACGCTGCCGACCGGCGGCACGGCCATGTTCTCCAACCCGCTTTCGGTGGAGGAGTTCGTCAAGCGCTCGAGTGTCATTTGCTATACACCCGAGGGCCTGCTCTCCGATGCTCCCGCTACGCAGCGCCTGGCAGAGGCCGAGGGCCTGTGGGCACACGCGCTTTCTGCCGCACTGCGTCGTCGTGTGCTGGAGCAGGGCGAGGATGCCGTGAGCGCCGAGTCGCTGGCCGCGGCCGACCTGACCAAGGTTGCCTGGCCGGGCGATACGACCGCGACGGTTGCCGAGGGCGTGGACTTGGCGGCCGCTGCCGGTGTGACCGGCGAGGAGGCCTAATATGGCCGAGCTTTCACCCCGCATGAAGGAGCTCGTCCAGCCTTACCTGGCCGGTATTGAGCCCTATGATCCCAGCTTTACGCCCACGCGCATCAACCTTTCGGCCAACGAGAACACCTATCCCGTGCCGACCGGCGTGCGCGAGGCGGTCGACGCTGCCCTGGCTGCCACACCGCTCAATCGCTATCCCGATCCCATGTCGAACGATCTGCGCGACGAGCTTGCTGCCTGGCATGGCGTGGCGCGCGAGAATGTCTGCGTGGGAAACGGCGGCGACGAGCTGCTCTATAACTACCTGTTGGCGTTTGGCGGCGTGGGACGGACCCTGCTCAACTGCCCGCCGTGCTTTAGCGAGTACGCGTTCTTTGCGTCGCTCTGCCAGACCGAGGTGCGTGACGTGTGGCGCGACCCCGCGACCTTTGAGCTCGACCAGACAGCCGTGCTTGCGGCAGCGCCCGAGTGCAACCTGGCAATCGTGACCTCGCCCAATAACCCCACGGGCGACGTGGCGCCGCTCGACTTTATCGCGGCGCTGTGCGATGCGTGCCCCGGCATGGTGATGGTCGACGAGGCCTACGTTGAGTTTGCCGACGATTCGTTTGGCGCGGCCACCACGGCGCAGGGCCTTATCGCCGAGCATCCCAACCTGGTGATTTTACATACGCTGTCCAAGGCGTTTGGCGCTGCCGGCACGCGTCTGGGCTACGTGATCGCGGCGTCCGAGGTCATCGACGTGTTCGCGGCGATTCGCCAGATCTATTCGGTCAACGTGCTGAGCCAGGCGGCGGCGCTTGCCTGCGTGCGTGCCCGCGATGCGTACACGCCCGTGGTGGCACAGGTCGCATCCGAGCGCGAGCGCGAGCTGTGCGCCCTGCGCGCGATGGCTACCGAGGGCCTGCCCGTGGAGGCATGGCCGAGCGCGGCGAACTTTGTGCTCGTGCGTACGCCGCATGCCACGCGCGTGCGCGAGCGCCTACGCGACGAGTATTCGATTTTGGTGCGCGACTTTAGCTATGCGCCGGGGCTTGCGGACTGTCTGCGCATTACCGTGGGCACGCCGCAGGAAAACGATGAGGTACTGGCTGCGTTTGCCGTGCTGGTGAAGGAGGAGATCTAGATGGGCCGTTATGCCGAGGTGACCCGCAAGACGGGGGAGACCGACATTGTCGTCAAACTCGACCTGGATGGAACCGGTACGTGCGATATCTCGACCGGCGTGCCGTTTTTCGACCATATGCTCAACGCCTTTGGCCGCCATGGCCTGTTCGATTTGACGGTGCATGCGGTAGGCGATGTGGAAGTCGATGCGCACCATACCGTCGAGGACACGGGCATTGTGCTGGGCGAGGCGTTTTGCCGGGCGCTGGGCGACAAAGCGGGTATTACGCGCTTTGCCGATGCGGCGATCGCCATGGACGAGACGCTCGTGATGGCCGCCGTGGACATTTCGGGTCGCGGCCAGGCCTACTGCGAGCTGCCCGTGCCGACCGAGCGCGTGGGCAGCTTCGATACCGAGCTGGCTGTCGAGTTCTTCTATGCCTTTGCGCGCGATGCCAAACTTACGCTGCACGTGCGCGAGCTGGCGGGCGGCAACTCGCATCACATTATCGAGGCCGCCTTTAAGGCCGTGGGCCGCACGATGCGCCACGCCTGCGAGCTCGATCCCCGCGTGCAGGGCATCCCCAGCACCAAGGGCTCGCTGTAACCTGCCAAAAAGGGACAGGTTTATTTTGGCAGGTTTTATCTGCGGAAATGCTGTCTCATGTGGTGGGTGAACGTTTAACCGACCAAAATAAACCTGTCCCTTTTTGGCAGGTTTTGAATGGGAAAAGGGAGGGGTCGCGTGGGCGAACCAAAGATTGTGGTGGTCGACTACCACAAGGGCAACTTGTCGAGCGTCGTGCGCGGGCTTGCGCGCGCCGGTGCCGCCGCCTGCACATCGGACGATCCGGAGCAGATCTGCAACGCCGACGGCCTGGTCATCCCGGGCGTGGGCGCGTTCTATGACGCAATCGCCTTTATGCGCCAGAGCGGCGAGGAGGTGGCCGTGCTCGATGCCGTTGCCGCCGGAACTCCGCTGCTCGGCATCTGCCTGGGCCTTCAGCTATTTTTTGAGCGCGGCAACGAGGGCGTGCCTGCGGACGAGGGTGCGGACGCGGACGACGATGCCTCCGAGCAGGCCGGTGGTCCCTGGGTCGATGGCCTGGGCATCATGCGTGGCTCGTGCACGCACCTGGAATCAAGCCGCCTGAAGGTCCCGCACGTGGGCTGGGACCAGGTGCACATGACGCCCGCCGGTGCGGCCGATCCGTTGCTTGCCGGTTTTGCCGAGGGCGCCAACATGTATTTCACTCACAGCTACGCGGTGGCCGACGACGTCGATGCCGCCGATGTGTTGGCGCGCACGCACTATACACGGAGCTTCCCGTGCATCGTGCGCCACGGCAACGTGTGGGGCTGCCAGTTCCATCCCGAGAAATCCTCCGCGCTGGGTCAGCGTATCCTTAAGAACTTCGTCAGCATCGTCGAGGAGGTTGGCCGATGATTCTGTTTCCCGCAATCGATCTGATCGGCGGCAAGGTTGTGCGCCTGGAGCGCGGCGACCGCACCCGCTGCAAGGTATATTCCGACGACCCCGTGGCCGTCGCCCGTTCGTTTGCCGAGCAGGGCGCAAGCTGGGTGCACGTCGTCGACCTGTCCGCTGCCTTTGGTGAGGACGAGGATACATGCGCTGCCAACTCGGCGGCGATTAAGGCCATCTGCGGCGTCGACGGTCTGTCCGTGGACGTGGGCGGCGGCGTTCGCTCGCTCGCACGCATCGATGAGCTGGCAGGCTATGGTGCTCGCCGCATTGCGCTGGGCACCGTGCTCGTGACCGAGCCGGGTTTTGCTGAGGTGGCAGCCCAAGGCTTTGGCGAGCTGCTGGTCGCCGACATTGCCGCATGCGACGGCCAGGTTAAGGTGAACGGCTGGCGCGACGGCGCGGGCGTGGCGCTCGACGATGCCGTGGGGCAGCTTACCGAGCTGGGCTTTAAGCATCTGGTGTATACCGACATCGCGCGTGATGGCATGCAGACGGGCATCGACGTGGCGGCATATCGCCATGTGGCCGAGGTCGCGGGCTTTCCCGTCGTGGCGTCGGGCGGTATCTCGACGCTCGGCGATATCCGTGCGCTTGCCGCGGTAGGTGGGGGCGCGATTGAAGGCGCCATCACCGGTCGCGCGCTCTACGAAGGCAACTTTACGCTGGTTCAGGCGCTGGCCGCCGCCCGAGGGGGAGGAGTAGACCATGCTTACCAAACGCGTGATTCCCTGTCTGGATGTTAAGGACGGCCGCGTGGTCAAGGGCGTCAACTTTGTGAGCCTGCGCGATGCTGGCGACCCGGTGGAGCTGGCCCGCGCCTACGACCGCGAGGGTGCGGACGAGGTCGTCTTCCTGGACATTACCGCGACGAGCGACAACCGTGCGACGACTATCGAGATGGCGGCGCATGCTGCTGAGGAGCTGGCCATTCCCTATACCGTGGGCGGCGGCTTTCGCGACCTGGCGGGCATGCGCACCATGGTTGCCGCCGGTGCCGACAAGGTGTCGCTCAACTCGGCGGCTGTGCGCGATCCGTCGCTGATCAGCCAGGCTGCCGCGGCGTTTGGCAGCCAGGCCGTGGTTGTGGCGATCGATGCCAAGCGCGTCGGCTTGCCCGGAGCATCCGGTGCCGACAAGTGGGAGGTCTTTACCGCAGGAGGCCGCAACGCCACGGGTATCGATGCGGTGGCGTGGGCCGAGGAGGCGGCTCGCCGCGGCGCCGGCGAGATCCTGCTGACCAGCATGGATCGCGACGGCACCAAGGCTGGCTTTGACCTGGCGCTCACCCGCGCCGTGGCGCGCGCGGTGCCAATCCCCGTCATCGCGAGCGGTGGCGTGGGCACGCTCGAGCATTTCGCTGAGGGCGTGATCGAGGGCGAGGCCGATGCCGTGCTGGCGGCGAGCGTCTTTCACTTTGGAACCTTCAGCATTCGCGAAGTCAAAGAGTATATGGCCTCTCAAGGTATTCCTGTGAGGTTGGACTTCTAGTGCTGCGGGCTGCGCTGCGGCTTGTCCAGGCACCGCATCTTGCCGCTCAAACCGTCGCTCGCGTACCAAAGTACGCGTCGCTCCTCTTTCGTGGCAACCTGCGGCACCTGGACAACCCTCGCCGACATGTGATGTTTAAATTGGGGAATTGAAATGAGAGAAATTACTACTCCAGCGGATCTTAAATACGACGCCAAAGGATTGATCCCTTGTGTGGTTCAGCAATATGACACCGGCGAGGTGCTTATGGTTGCTTGGATGAACGAGGAATCGGTGGGGTTGACGCTCAAGACCGGTACCACGTGGTTTTGGAGCCGCAGCCGCCAAGAGCTCTGGAATAAGGGCGCGACGAGCGGCAACATGCAGGAGGTCAAGGAGCTCTGGGCCGACTGCGATAGCGATACACTGCTGGTCAAGGTCGACTCGCCGGGTCCAGCCTGCCACACCGGCAACCGTACCTGCTTCTTTAAGCGCGTGGAAGGGGGAGTGCGATGAAAGTCGTGACGCCGTTCGAGGTCGCCGACTGCAACACCGAGCTCCTCCGCGCGGGCGTGCCATGTCGCGTGCACCTGACTGATGCCTGCGGGGCGCAGTCGCTTTGGCTCGAGGCCGAGAAGGAAAGGCTCGATGAGGCCCATGCCGTCATCGTCGAGTTCTTTGAGAAAAAGGGCGCAAAGCCTCGGTTCGATGAGACCGGTACCTACTTTACGCTGCAGTAACGAGAGGAAATAACCATGGGAGTCAGAACAGCTAACGTGCAGCCGGGAAACATCGGTGAGACGCTGACGGGACTGGCCGAGGTGATTCACGGCCGTCGCGATGCGCCGCCGCAGGAGAGCTATACCGCGCGTCTGCTGACCGACGTCGAGGACGAGCTTCTCAAGAAGCTTGCCGAGGAGGCGAGCGAGGTGATCATGGCCTGCAAGGATAACGACCACGATCACATCCGCTACGAGGCCGGAGACCTGATCTACCACCTGCTCGTGACGCTCGAGCGCTACGGCATCACCCTCGACGAACTGGCCGGCGAACTCAACGCCCGCCGCCACTAGTCATTGGGGACGTTCTTAAACGACTAGTTAGGCGAGGGGCGTGGATTCCCATTCGCCGGTGGGGTGGGGGATATCGAAGGCCCGGTAGCCGCAGTCGTAGGCGTGGGCCTGGGCCTCGCGGATGTTCCAGCAGATGTCGCAGGCGCGGTGCGCGTCCGAGCCAAAGGTGATGGGCACCTCGGCATGGGCGAAGCGGCGCAACAGCCCGGTCGCGGGGTAGTAATCGTCGAGCCCCTTGCGCGGTGCGGCGGTCGAGACCTCAACGCGGCGACCCGTATCGTGGGCGCATTCGGCCATCTGCTCCCAAAACGGCGCGGGGTCAAAGTCGGGTGCAAAGCCGTCCTTCGAAAAGCGCATGACCAGGTCGGGATGGGCCATCGCGTCAAAGTTGAGTGAGCTTTCGCAAGCACGGCACCAGTCGTCGACGTAGCACTCCCACACGCCGCGCACGCCTAAGTTTTCCCAAACATGCAAGTTGGTATCGTCGTCGATCCAACCGCAAAGGGAATCGGGTGTATCGGGGCGCGCGACGTCCTCTGTCCCTGCCGTGCCCGCGGCGCCTGCCGCAATATCGCCCGGGTTGCCAATCCAGTGCACGCTGCCCAGACGTACGACGGCGCCCTGGGACCAGCGCTCTACCAAGGGCTCGCAGCCCTCGTACCAATCGCATTCAAAACCGTAGATAAAGGTGAGCTCCGGCGCAATCTGCGCGGCGAGTTTGCGGGCGTCCTCAAAGGCCAAACGATGTGCCGGCAAGTCGCCCTCGACGACCTGCACCTCGCAGTTAGCATCCATACTGGCGGGCAGGGTAAGGTGGTCGGTCGAGACCATGACGCGGCAGCCGGCGGCAGCAGCGGCACGGACGTTGTCCTCGAACGAGGCGTGCCCGTCCGAGAACGAGGTATGAGTATGGCAATCGACCAGCGGGCAGGCGGGCATGGCGACTCCTTTGCATTTGGTGAATCCGCTCCATTGTAATGGTGCAGCTCTCAACACGCCGCGCACGCCGGGTGCCGAAATCGAGTGGAAAGGCGGGGCGGCGCGTGCCGGCGCCGGCGACTACTTGCTTCGTGCCGCCGCGCGTTTGGCCTGCACTGTTACCATCGCGTGTCTCACGGCGGTGATGGGGCGATAGCGGATCATACGCGGTCCCGACCAACGCATAACCTCGCGGATCTTCTCGCGCATGGCAGGCCGGTAACAATGCGAAGGACATGCCGAGCAAAATGTCTTGGTGCCTATGTGCGGGCAGTGCTCAATGCGCGCGATGGCGTATTTCTGCAGCTCGGCGCATTCGGGGCAGAGCGTAATGGTTCGAAGGCCGAGTTTCACGCGCACGGACTCATCGTCGCCAGCCTGTTCGACCACATGCCCGCCGCCATGATGCCCACGACACCACAGCGCAATCATCTGCGACACCATTTGGGCCTCACGCTCACGTTTGCGTGCTAGCTCCGGTGTGTCGACTGGGCGCGCCATTAGCTCAGCCTCCCGTGCTCGACCGAAAGCGAGAAATCGGCAAACGCGCAGGTGCTGGCACGGTGGCTCACGAGCACAATGGTCTTGCCGCGGCGCTTGAGCTCGTCGATTGCCTGCATCACGGACGCCTCGTTGAGAGCATCGAGCGCGCTGGTGGGTTCGTCGAGCAAGATGAAGGGTGCGTCGTTGAGGAAGATGCGCGCAAGGCCGATGCGCTGGCGCTCGCCGCCCGAAAGCGAGTCGCCCAGCTCGGCAACGGGCGTGTCGAGTCCCTGCGGCAGACGGTCGATGAGCGTGGTGAGTGAGGCGGAGCGGCAAGCGTCGAGCAGCTCGGCATCGGTGGCGTTGGCGTGCGCGACCAGCAGGTTCTCGCGTACGGTGCCGCAGAACAGATGCGTGTCCTGGGTCATATAGGACTCGTGGCTGCGCAGGCTCGCCGTGTTGATGTGGCGGGCATCGACGCCGCTCACCGTGATGGTGCCGGCTGCGGGGTCCCAAAAGCGCATGAGCAGCTTAAGCAGCGTCGACTTGCCCGAACCCGAGCGCCCCATGATGCAGGTCATGGTACCGGGCGCAAAGGTGCAGGTCACGTCGTCGAGGATGAGACTCGCAGCGGTGTCGTTCGCGACCTGCTCTGTGGCGCCCGCACCGCCCGCGTCCACGCCGCCCACATAGCTAAAGCTCACATGCTCGGCTGCGGCGCCGGCAAACTCAACGTTCTGTCCATCGGCGACCTCGGCGCACTGGGGCTGCTCGTCGAGCAAATCGAGCACGCGTGCGCCCGAGGCGAGCGTCTCCTGCAGTGAGGCGCCCAGGCGGCTCACGGCCATCACCGAGCCAAACGACGACACAAAGGTAAAGACGGCGACAAACGCTGCGGCAAAGTCAATCGTTCCCGCAGCCACCAGCTGCAGCGCACGCCCGAGCATCACCAGATTAGCCACAAGAATAAGCGCATCGGCTACGGCCTCGCTGACCGCCTGGCGGCGCTTGAGGCGCGCGTCCACGGCGCCGACTTGCTCGGTCAGCTTGCCCAGGGCACGGCTGCGATCGGTGCCACCGGCAAACTGGATGGTCTCGCCCGCGCCGCGCAGACTGTCGAGTACAAAGGCGCCCAGCTTACCGGCGCCCTCGCGGCTCTGGCGGCCGGTGGTGCCGCATGCCTTGGCCGAGGTCAGGGGCAGTAGCACGCCCAGGACCGCGTAGGCCACGAGCGCGATGCCCGCGAGCTCGGGGCTCACAGCCAGCAAAAAGCCCTCAAACACAACGGTGCAGACCAGAGCTATGGCAATGGGCGAGATGGTGTGCGCGTAGAAGACCTCGAGCAGCTCGATATCCGAGGTGACCAGGCTCACGAGCTCGCCCTTGCCGCGGCCCTCGAGCTTGGCGGGGGCGAGCTGGCGCAGGGCGCCAAATACCAGGTCGCGAATGTGTGCGAGCAGACGGAATGCGATGTAATGGTTGCAGAGCTGCTCGCCGTAGTGGAGCGGCCCGCGCGCGATGCCGCAGGCGGCGCAGGCCGCGCATGCTGCGATAAGACCAAGCCTCAAGGCGTTGCGGCCCAGCGCGGCCATAAGGCCAAGGGCGCCAAAGGCCGGCACGAACGCGGCGGTGAGCATGCCGATGCTGCCCAGCGCGACGGCTAGCACAAGCCAGCCGGCAAGCGGTCGGACGAGCCCCATCATGCGCCACATGATGGACGGCGCCGAGCGACGGGCGCGGCCGGAGTCAGGCGCCGCGGCAGCGGAAGACGAACTAGTACCGTTGAGGCCATCGGCACAGGCGGCGCTGCCGTCAACAGCCTCAACCGCGCCGGCATCCTCGGCATCACCCTCCGCATACGCATATGCCGAGAGCTGCTCCTGGCTGTTCCACATGCGCGCATAGGCGCCCGCGCCCGACAGGAGCTCATCATAGGTGCCGCGCTCGGCAATGCGACCGCGCTCCAGCACCAGAATCTGGTCGGCGTCCACGATCGTCGACAGGCGATGCGCCACCACAATTACGGTGTGCTCGCCGGCAAGCGACGCGATGACCTCGCCGATCGCGGCCTCGCTTGCGGCATCGACGTTGCTCGTCGCCTCGTCAAACACATAGATGGGCGAGTCGTGCAGCAGGGCGCGGGCCATGCACACGCGCTGGCGCTGGCCGCCCGAAAGGTTGGTGCCGCCCTCGTTAATCACCATGTCGAGCCCGCCGTTGGCCTGCACAAAGGCCGCCACGCGCGTGCGGCCGAGCGCGCGCAAAAGCTCGGCGTCGGTGGCGTTGGGCTGGGCGAGCAGCAGGTTGTCGCGCAGGGTGCCGGCAAACAGGTAGCCGTTGGTGGGCACCAGGGTGACGGCACGCATGAGTGAGGCGGCCGTGGCATCGCGCAGCTCGACGCCGCCAATGCGAACGCTGCCACGGTAGGCACCCTTGCGGCCCGCGATAATCCCCGCGAGCGTGGACTTGCCGCCGCCGCTTTCGCCCACGAGTGCCACGAGCGAGCCGTGCGCAATGGTCGCGCTGGCGCTGTCCAGCACCGTGCGGTCGCCGTATGCATAGCTCACGCCCGCGAGCTCGATATCGCCGCGACCGTCAAGCTCAACATCGCCGCGCTCGGGCTCGGGCGTATCCAAAATGCCAAACATGCGGCGCGAGGCGGCCATGCCGTTCATGGCCGTGTGGAACAGCGATCCCAGGCGGCGCATGGGCAAAAAGAACTCCTGCGACAGAAAGACGACTAGAAAGGCCGCCTCAAAGCCAATTTTGCCCGTGGCGAGCTGCAGCGTGGCTACGATAATGCCGAGCGCGGCGCCCATATAGACGACCAGGTCCATAACGCAAATGGAGCGCAGCTGCATCACCAGCAGGCGCATGGTCGCTGTGCGGAAACGCTCGGACTCGGCGTTGATGCGCTTGTGCCAGTCGCGGTCGGCCTGATACACCTTAAGGGTGGTGAGACCCTGCACGGCCTCCAGGAACATGCCGCCCAGATCGACATAGCTACCCCAGTACTCGGCACCGATCTTTTTGGCGTTGCGCATGACCATCATAATGGAGATAGGGATGACCGGAACGCACGCGAGCAGCAGCGCGGCGGGAAGTCCCGCTTGGCCCATGAGCAGGACGAACAGCGTGGCAGGCGCCAGCCCGGCAAAGAAGAGCTGCGGCAGGTAGCCGCCAAAGTACACCTGGAGCTGCGTGGCGCCCTCGACGCTGGTCTGGACGGCCTCGGCGGTGGGGGCGGTTTCGGTGTAGGAGGGGCCGAGTGCGGTGAGCTTGTCGTAGACGAGCGAGCGCGCGCGGCGGACGGCCTCGAAGGCGGCCTTGTCGCCGGTGCGCTGAGCCAGGTAGATGGCGGCGGCGCGCACGATGATGGCGACGGCGAGCGGCAAGGCGGCTTGTGCGAGCGCGTCGACGGCGAGCGCGGCGGAAAGGCCGTCCGTGACGATACCGCCCAAGATGCGCGCAAGCACCCACATCACCGTGATGTTTGCCATGAGCGCGATCCATTTAAACAGGACGCTCGCCACAATGTAGGGCGTTGCCTGCGGAACCAGGGAGAAGAGTCGCTTCTCGAACATGAAACCTCCGATGCCATGACGGTGCCGGGCGGGGTTCTCGGCAGCCGCTTAGTTAGCCAAATGCAACTAGAGTAACATCGTGCAGCGGATAAGTATGCCGAGGGTTATTTTTTGGCCGATGAACTGCGTAGAAAGTTCAAAATTGTTGAGTGCGGCGAACTTTGTGGTGGACGGAATGCGGGCGCAATTTTGATCGTGTGCGGCCCGCTCCAAAACGTGTACGTCAGCCTCCAAAACCGACAAAAAATGACATGTTTGGAGGCTGACGTACATGTTTGGATAGGGGCAAGGGCGACGACGGACGAAAGTCACGCCTGTGCCACGTTCGATGTGCTAGCGTTTGGGTGAATAAAACGAGCCCGTGCGGAAAGGATCCGGACCGTATGCAACGTGGAAGTACATCTCCGCTGTCCCGCGAGACCGATGCGCCCGAAACCATCGTCAAGCTGGAGTGCGACATCGATGATGCGTCGCCCGAGGTACTCGCCTATGCCGCCGATCGCCTGCGCGAGGCAGGCGCCCGCGAGGTGCACTGGCTGCCTCTCTACTGCAAAAAAGGTCGCCCCGGCTGGCAGCTGCAGGTAATCTGCTCGCATGAGGATATCGAACGCCTGCAGACGATTATCTTTTTGGAAACCACGACCAACGCCGTTCGTCGCCAGGTGACGGAACGCGTTTGCCTGCCGCGTCGTTTTGAGCAGGTAGCGACGCCTTGGGGCGAGGTGTCCGTTAAGGTGGCGACCCTGCCAGACGGCAGCGAGCGCGCGGCTCCCGAGTACGAGGATTGCGCCCGTCTTGCCCGCGAACATGGCGTGCCACTCCAGCGCGTGATGCAGGCGGCACAAGCCTCGGCACTGCGATTTGAATAGCGCGCCCGGCCACATCTCGCGCCTGGCCACATCAACCCCATCCGAAAGGACCCTCCCATGAAATACCTCATCGCCTCCGACATCCACGGCTCGGCATATTGGACCGAGCGCCTCTGCGCCGCCATCGAGTCCGAGCAGCCCGACCGCATCGTCCTGCTGGGCGACCTGCTCTATCACGGTCCGCGCAACGACCTGCCGCGCGATTACGCCCCCAAGCGCGTGATTCCGCTGCTCAACGCCCCGGCCGACCGCATCATCGCGGTGCGCGGCAACTGCGACGCCGAGGTCGACCAGATGGTGCTCGACTTCCCCGTCATGGCCGACTACGCCACGCTGTTCGATGAGGCCGGCCGCGAGCTGTTCCTGACGCACGGCCACGTCTTTGGCGCCGGCATGCACAACAGCGTCGACCACGCGCCCGCGCTGCCCAAGGGCTCCGCGCTCGTCTACGGCCATACGCACATCAAGGTCAACGAAGCGAGCGAGACGCACCCGGGCCTGTGGCTCTTCAATCCCGGCAGCGTGAGCATTCCCAAAGACGGCACGCACAGCTACGGTATCTACGAGGACGGTGCGTTCCGCCACGTGATCCTGGAGGAGGAGTAACCATGCCCGAGCAGCTGGCTCAGCAAAATGCCGAGGGCTCGCGCGATCTGTCCACGCTGGTCGACGCGTCGGCCGAGCTGCAGCATCTGGTGCAGACCATCTGGCGCCTGCGTCAGCCCGATGGCTGCCCGTGGGACCGCGAACAGACGCATCAGAGCATTGGCAAGAACATGATCGAGGAGGCCTACGAGGCGCTCGACTGCATCGAGGCCGACGACGTGGCGCATCTGCGCGAGGAACTCGGCGACGTGCTCATGCAGGTCGTACTGCATGCGCAGATTGCGGCGGACGCCGGTGAGTTTTCGCTGGCCGATGTGGCACGCGATATCGACGCCAAGCTCATCCGCCGCCACCCACACGTGTTTGGCGATGCGGACGCCGAGAGCTCCGACGAGGTTCTCAAGATCTGGGACGAGGTCAAGCTTGCCGAGAAGGCCGCCAAAGACCAGGCCGTGGCGGCAGGCGAGGCCGCGCCCGAGGGTCTGCTCGACGGCGTGCCCACGCACCTGCCGGCGCTGATGCAGGCTCAGAAGGTGTCGCGCAAGGCGGCTGCCGTGGGCTTTGAGTGGGAGACGGTCCAGGACGTGTGGGACGAGGTCGCCGAGGAGCGTGCCGAGTTTGAGGCCGAGGCTTCCGGCTCGCCCGAGCGCGAGATGGAGTTTGGCGACCTGCTCTTTGCTCTGGTCAACGTTGCGCGCAAGGAGGGAATCGACGCCGAGAGCGCCCTGCGTGCCAGCACGGCAAAGTTCCGCCGCCGCTGGGCCGCGATGGAGCAGATGGCGGCCGACGCCCACGTGGATCTGGCCGAGCTTTCGACCCACGGCCTCAATGACCTCTGGGATGCCGCAAAGGCAGAGGAGTAAGACTGCGGGGGCGACGGGACGGACTTGTCCCATCGCCCCTATTATTTTTTAAAAAGATTGTATCCCTTGGCTAACTTAGGGCATAATGCAAAAAGTGCGATAAGGCTAACTTATGAACCTGCGCGCCGCTGTAGCGTGCAAGCCGTGTCGCCAAGCATTCAACCCGTTTCCAAGTGAGAGGGAGACAACATGAGCGATATTTTGGATGTCTACGGTCGCGAGGTACTCGACAGCCGCGGCAACCCCACCGTCGAGGTCGAGGTCGTGCTCGAGGACGGCAGCTTCGGCCGCGCGATGGTGCCTTCGGGCGCTTCGACCGGCGCCTTTGAGGCCTGCGAGCTGCGTGATGGCGACAAGGGCCGCTATCTGGGCAAGGGCGTCTCTCGGGCCGTCGAGCACGTCAATAACGAGTGCGCTAACGCCGTCGTGGGCCTCGACGCCTTCGACCAGCGCGCCGTCGATGCCGCGCTGATTGCCGCGGACGGTACCCCCAACAAGACCAAGCTCGGTGCCAACGCCATCCTGGGCGTGTCGCTGGCCGTCGCCCGCGCCGCTGCCGAGTCGGCGGGCCTGTCGCTGTACCAGTACCTGGGCGGCGTCAACGCCCACCTGCTGCCCACGCCTATGATGAATATCCTCAACGGTGGCGTCCATGCCGACAATAACGTTGACTTCCAGGAGTTCATGATCATGCCGGTGGGCGCCCCGAGCTTTGCCGAGGGCCTGCGTTGGTGCGCCGAGGTCTACCACACCCTTAAGGGCGTGCTGCACGAGGCGGGCCTGGGCGGCGGCGTGGGCGACGAGGGCGGCTTTGCGCCCAACCTCAAGACCAATGCCGAGCCGTTCGAGTACATTACCAAGGCCGTCGAGAAGGCTGGCTTTAAGCCCGGCGTCGACTTCATGTACGCCATGGATCCGGCCTCGACCGAGTTCTACAACGCCGAGACCGGCATGTACGAGCTCAAGGGCGAGGGCGTGGAGTACACGAGTGCCCAGATGGTTGATTACTGGGAGAAGCTCGTCGACACCTATCCCATCATCTCCATCGAGGACGGCATGGCCGAGGAGGACTGGGACGGTTGGGTTGAGCTTACCCGCCGCATTGGCAACAAGGTGCAGCTGGTGGGCGACGACCTGTTCGTCACCAACACCGAGCGCCTCAAGAAGGGCATCGAGCTGGGTGCCGCCAACGCGATCCTGGTCAAGGTCAATCAGATCGGCACGCTCACCGAGTCGCTCGAGGCCATCGAGACCGCCAAGGAGGCCGGTTACGCCTGCATCGTGAGTCACCGCTCCGGCGAGACCGAGGATTCCACGATCGCCGACCTGGTCGTGGGCGTCAATGCCGGCCAGATCAAGTCGGGCGCCCCGTGCCGCAGCGACCGTATCGCCAAGTACAACCAGCTCATTCGCATCGAGGACGAGCTCGAGGGCAGCGCGCGCTACGCCGGCAAGGCCGCGTTCTACAACATTCGCTAAACGGGCGAATTTGGCGAGGAGGAGGCTGACTCGGTTCCGCCCCGCCTTGGCTGGACGCCGCAAAGCGCTGTGGGCGCTGGGCCATATGGCTCAGCGCCTTTTTTATGTCGAGCAAAGGCTGGCGAAGGCGGTGCGGGCGCTCGTGCTATAACTAAAGGACTTAGCGCAAACAAACCTCAACCGCACAAGGCGCACATGGATCAGATTTACGACAACAGGTACTATTCCGCCGGTTCACGCGAGCCGTCGCCTCGCCGTGCACGCACGGTGCAGCTCGGTGGGCCCGCCTACGCCGGCGTCGACCGCCCCGTGCAGCGCCCGACAAGTACCTCGCGCCCCAATGCTCAAGTGAATACTTCGACAGATGGACCGGTGCGCCCGGCACGTTCGTCGCATACGTCGCGTCCCTCGACTCAGGCACACGACAAATCGAGCAGGCCCTCGAACCGTTTTTCGGGCTCGGACTTTATGCGCTACGCCAACGACAACGCGGTGGTCAAGGCGATCTATGACTTTACGCATGGCTCTCTGCGTCCGCTGTTTATCGGTGTCGTGGTGGCGCTGGTGCTCGTGAGCCTGTATTTCCCCGTGCGCGACCTGTACGTGGCAAAGCGTTCGAGCGATATCTTGGCCAAGCAGGTCGAGATTCGCCAGCAATACAATGATGAGCTGCAAAAAAGCGTCGACAAGCTGCTCTCGGAGGAGGGTATCAAGGACGCGGCGTCCGAGGACCTGGGCCTGGTGATGCCCGGCGAGAAGAAGATTGACGTGCTGGGCTTGGACGACGATTCGGACTCGTCGTCGAGCAAAAAGTCCTCAAACGCCAAGAAGGCCAGCGAAGTGGCCAAGGAAATCGAAGAAGTCGGCAAGGACGCGCCGTGGTACATCCAGGCGCTCGACATGCTGTTTGGGTTTAACGGCGTCGAGGGCCAGACGGTCGTGTCCAACGGCAAATAGCGCCCGGAGGGGAGCCCGCAATGACAAATTGCAAACGCTATAAGGTAGCCGCGATCGACCTGGGAACGGTGTCGTCGCGACTGGTGCTGGCGCAGGTCGAGGCCGGGGCGATCGTGGAATCGTCCAAGCATACCGAGATTACCGACCTGGGCGAGGGCGTGGACGCGACGGGCCGCTTTTGCGAGGCGGCCGTTGAGCGTGTGCTCGCTGCGTGCCGTACGTTTGTGGACGAGGCGCGCGCCTTTGGGGCCGTGTGCGTCTGCACCACGTGCACGAGTGCCGCGCGCGATGCGTCCAATGCCGCGTTGCTGCTGGACGGCCTGCGCGAGTTGGGGCTCGAACCACAGGTGATTCCGGGCGAGGTCGAGGCGCGCCTGACGTTTTTTGGCGTGGCGCACGACTTTGCCGGCGAGCGCATCATCGTCGCGGATTCGGGCGGCGGGTCCACGGAACTCGCGACGGGCGTATACGCTCCGGAGCGCGGTGTCTTTGCGCTGGAGGGAACGCGCTCGCTGGACATCGGTTGCCGTCGCGTGACGGAGCGCTTTTTCTCCGCGTTGCCGCCCGCGGATGGCGAGCTTGCTGCCGCTGCCGCGTGGGCAGGCGAGCAGTTTGCCGCCTATTTTGAAGGCCTGCCCAGCGACTTTGAGCGCGCCGAACGCCTCGTTGCGGTGGGCGGCACCGTCACCACGCTCGTGGCACTCGTTCACGAGCTGGAGCCGTATGATTCGAGCTTTGTGCACCTGCGCGAGCTTTCGATGGAGCAGGTTTCGGCTGCCATCGAGCGTATGTCCGCGCTGGATGTGGAGGGTATCGCCGCGCTACCGGGTGTACAGCCCAAACGCGCGGGCGTGATTCTGGCCGGCGCCGTGGTGATTCGCGAGCTCATGCGAGCCGGCGGCTACAAGACGCTCACCGTAAGTGAGAACAGCCTCCTCGCCGGCATGGCCGCCACCATCAACGAGGTTCTCGACGGCGCGACCCCCACCATCGCCTGGACCCCGAGCCTGAGCACCCTTTAAAAGTAGTCAAAAAAGCTCTGTCCCAAATGAGCTGCTCTGCAGTTGACGGCACCTAAAAGAAACGAGCCCGCATCCCTTGGGGACACGGGCTCGTAGACAATACGTGGTAGGGGCGGTGGGACGTCTGCGCATTTGCTGCGCAAATGCGCACCGGCTTCGGCCGCCTGTCGGCGCCCTCGCCGGCTCGCTACGGACGCTGCGCGTCCGCTTGACGCTCGCCCCCTCGCGGGTTCGAGCCCCACCGGCGTCCAAAAGAAACAAGCCCGCATCCCCATGGGGCACGGGCCCGTAAAAGCCAAATGGTAGGGGCGGTGGGACTCGAACCCACAATCCTTGCGGCGAGAGATTTTAAGTCTCCTGCGTATGCCAATTCCGCCACGCCCCCGTGAGACTAGAAGTCTAGCACAAGCCGTCCGTTACGCGTTGACGGCCATCGAGTGCTGCCCCGACTTCTCCAGGAACTCCTGGAACTTGGCTTCGTCGCCCTTGTTCTTGTACTGCAGGGCCAGCAGGTACTCCAGGCGGCAGCGCTTGACCGGGTCGTCGCCGACATCCTCGAGCATGCGCTCCAACTCGGGAATGTCGTTGTGGCGCTTGAGGATCATCGTGTCGTACATCAGCTGACACTCGTGTGCAACCGCCTCGGCTTGACCGCCCTCAAAGCCCTTGATCTCGCGCAACAGCTCTTTGGACTTTTTGCGGTCCTCCTGGCCAACATAGTAGTTAAAGGCCTTAATGACCAGGTCGACGCGCTGCATCTTGGGGAGGTTGAGTCCCAGCAGCAGGTCGAACATCTCGCTGGCGCGCTCGTGGTCCTCGCGCAGCAGATAGGAGTTCAGACGCAGGTAGTCGCGGTTGTAGCGCGGGTACAGCATGCTGGTGAGTTTGCCGTCGAGCAAACGATCGAACTCGTCCCACTGCTTGGCAGCCATAAGCTGCTGCAGGCGCTTAAACGTGGTGCGTTTTTTGATGCTAAAGAACACCGACACGGCGATACAGATGATAACGACGGCGGTCCAGAGTGTGCGGGAATCGGGCATATTAGGGTCCTTAGTCGCTCATAAAGCGAGCGGTATGACAACACGTACTGGATGTATTATACGCAGCGCGCAAGCAAACTGGCATAAAAGCTCATCGAGGCCGAGTGCCATCGCTCGCTGCGGTACACTTACCTAAAGTAAACCATGAAGGGAGACATTACCTATGAAGAAAATCGTTTTGGCTTGCGGTGCTGGCGCTGCTACTTCCACGCTCGTTGCCCAGAAAGTCGCCACCATGCTCGACGCCAACGGTTATGCCGGCAAGTATGAGATCGTGCAGTGCGCCATCTCCGAGGCCAAGGACGCTTGCGACGAGGGCGCCGACCTGCTGATCGCCACCACCGTTGCCCCTGAGGGCCTCACCTGCCCGTACGTGAGCGGCGTGCCCTTCATGACCGGCATGAACCGCGTTGCTGCCGAGAAGGCCGTTCTCGACGTTATGGCTCAGTAGGCGCTGACTGCATGAGTGAGCAGAACGCCAACCCGGTCGAGCTCTTTGGTATGCGCGTTGCCCATGTGGGCATTAACGCTGCCGATCCGGCAGACGCCTTGGAGATCGCGGAGCTGTTCTCGACGATGATGGGCCTGCCCGTTATCGAGACCCCCGTTTCGTACTTTAACGATTCGCTGGTCGAGATCATGAAGCAGAACGGTCGTGGCACCAAGGGCCACATCGGCTTTGCCGTCAACGACATCGATGCGGCCGAGAAGTGGTTTGCCGAGCGCGGGCTCGAGGTCAACGAGGAGTCGCGCGTGCTGCTGCCCGACGGCGGCACTAAGCTCGTGTACTTTAAGCGCGAGTTCGCCGGCTTCGCCGTGCACCTGTGCCGCGAGTAGCGCACAAGCTGCCATAGCTAACGAAAAATGGGGTAAGGCCACGTGGCCTTACCCCATTTTTAATGCCGAGAGGGTGACTGACGGGCTGCCGTAAATCGAAGGTGAATGCTTTTCCGCGAAGTGAACGAGTGAAATCGAGCCCCTGAAGCATCGACACTTTTACGTCGCTCTTTCCTGCGGTTTTGTCAGGTATTTCCTGCGGTTTTGGCGCCAAAAAGTGCGGATGCTTCGGGGGTCCAAAATAGGTCGTTCACTTCGCGGAAAAGCATTCACCTTCGATTCGTGAGAGACGCCCCTACCGCGGCAGGCGAATCGTAAAGCGGCTGCCGACGCCCTCGACTGAGGTCACGCCGATGACACCGCCATGGCTGTCGACGATCCACTTGGCAATGGCGAGCCCCAGACCCGAGCCCTGCGCGCCGGCATCGCGTGCGTTGTCGGCGCGGTAGAACCGTTCAAAAGCGTGAGCTGCGGATTCCTGGTTCATGCCGATACCCTCGTCCTCAACACTTATGTCGATCGTGCCCGCGCCCGCATCCGGCACTACGCCAAATCTGATGGACGTGCCCGCGTTCGAATACTTGGCGGCGTTCTGCACGATCACGCGCAGAGCCTGCTTCACGAGCGCCACGTCGACAGATGCGTCGCAGCGCGGGTCGTTGGCAAGCGTGGTGTCGTACGCCAGCCGATACGTGTGCTCGGTATCGATCATCTGCGATTCCTCGCATACCTCGCCGACCAGTGCGGCCAGGTTGGTATGCGCACGCCGCAGGACCGTGCGCCCGGCATCGCCGCGTGCCAAAAACAGCAGCTGTTCCACGAGCTCTTGCATGTGCTCGCTTTCGGCCTTGAGGGACGCGATGGATTCTGCCAGCACGTCCGGGTCGTCTTTGCCCCAGCGGTCGAGCATGTTCACGTAGCCCTGAATCACCGCGATGGGCGTGCGCAGCTCGTGGCTCGCGTCGTTGACAAAGCGCATCTGCTGCAGCTTGGCCTCTTGCATCTGGCGCAGCAGGCGGTTGAGCGCGACCTCGATGCTTGCCAGGTCGGCGTCGCCGGTGGTGACGCTCGGCGAGTCGACGCTTGCGCGCTCGATGGCCTGCTCCAGCGTTTCCATCTTGCCGCCGGAGAGCTGCATGCGGCCGAGTTCGTCCACGCGCAGGGCCAGATCGTTGAGCGGCGCCATGGTGCGGCGCACGCGGCGGGCGCCGCCGAGCATGTTGAGCACGCTGATGACCTGCCAGCCCACAACGACAAGGTAGAGAGGCCATAGCGTGACGAGGTCCTGCGCGAGGGGGAAAGTCTTGGTGGTACGCGCAAGCTCGACGGTATAGGTGAGCGTTGTCAGGTCCCAGCCGCGCGCGGGCGTCAGCGACATGCTGCGAACGGCGGCGCCGGGGATCCATCCCGCGGTAAACGCGCCATCGGGCAGCGTCTGGTTGTATCCATAGACGAGGATCGCCGCCGCAATAACCAACAGTAACAGGTCGAGCCAGATGTGGCTCATCAAGCGGCGCCACATATAGCTCCAGTTGATGGCGCGGGCGATGGAGGTGACGCGCTTGACCTCGGCGTTACGCACGGCAGACATAGCCCACCCCGCGCACGGTCTGGATGATGCGGGCGCCGCCGGCGTCCTCGATCTTGGCGCGCAGGTGCGCGATGTGCACGTCGACGTTGTTGGTGTCGCCCACGTATTCGTAGCCCAGCGCCTCGTGCGCGATGCGCTCGCGCGTGAGCACGGTTTCGGCATGCGTCATAAGCAGGGCGAGGACGTCGAACTCGCGGGCCGTGAGCGCGATGGGCGAGCCGCCGACCGTGACTTCGCGGCGGTCGGGATCGAGCGCGACCGAACCCACGGTGAGCGCGGCGGGGGAGGGCGCGGCAGCGGTCTGGGCCGTGTCGGTTGCCGGGGACATTGTGGCGATACCGGCGGCCGTGCCGCTCGCTACGCCAGCCCCGGCGCTGGCGCCGCCAACGCCCGAAGCCGCTCGCACGGCTTCCGAGCGCTTCAGTGCCACGCGGATCCGTGCGAACAGCTCCTCAATCGCAAACGGCTTGGTCAGGTAATCGTCGGCGCCGGCATCGAGCCCAGCCACCTTGTCCATCACGGCATCGCGCGCGGTGACCATAATCACCGGCACATCCTTGTGCTTGCGGACACGTCGCAAGACCTCCATGCCGTTGAGCTGCGGCAACAGTACGTCGAGCAGAATCAGATCGTAGTCGCGCTCCAGCGCCAGGTCCACGGCAGTGCGGCCATCGGCGGCGTGTTCCACCTGGTAGCCTTCGTGCTCCAGCTCGAGCGTCACAAAGCGGGCGATTTTCTCCTCGTCCTCTACGATCAGGATCCGTGCCATGCGTGCCCCCGTCTGCGATTACTTGTCGTCGTTGAGATTTTGCTTGATGTCGTCCGCAGCGTTAGCAGCGCTATCCATAAGGTTGTTGATGCTGCCGGGCACGTCGCCGTCGCTGTCGATGCGGTAGCGCATGCCAAAGAACAGGCCAATCAGCATCAGCCATATCGTGGCGCCCCAGGCAAACAGCGCGACGATGGGAATCAGGATGGGGATGTTGAGGATGATCGCATCGCGGCGCGTGGCGATAAACTTGGTGTCCAGACTCAGGCGGAAGAGCTTTTTGAGGTACTCCCACGCGCTGTCCATCTTCTTGGAGAAGTCGGTCTTTTCGCTCGACTTTTCGTAGGCTGCCTGCGCGGCGACCATCTCGGCAGAGGGCTCATCGACTGGCGCGGACTCGGTGGCGGCATGCGCCGACGTGGTCTGGGTCTTGCCCTGCGACTCGAGCCAAATGATGGCATCCAGAACGTTGCCGTCGGCGGCGTCGAGCGCCGCCTTGGCGTCGGTGTAGCTCACGTTGCACTTGGTGCGGATGGTTTCAACTTTTTCGAGGTCGTCCATGACCTGTCCTTTCGTTCGATGGGCGCGACGCCAGGCGATCTGCTCGGGCGCGAGCGTTGCGTTCGGCGGCCTGCGTCGCGCGGCGCCGCCCCGCCCTTGGTCGAACTCTATAGTGCAGGTTATAGATTAAGCGATTCTTGAGCCAAGATTAATGCTGGATGAGTTTTTGGGTGGTGTGGGCACAGGCAGTCTTTGAGGCAAGTGCGGGCCGGGCGCCCGGGGCGTAAGGGTAAATTTGTGTCCGCACGGCGAGATATACTTATTACCAACGTTAAGGGCGTGACGGGGCAAAGTTGCCTGCCGCCCGCGAAATCAGAGGGGTCGCCGTGCCGTATGGCGCAAACGAGCGGGGTCCCGACGCAAACAGGGGGTCATAGGTGCATATCTACGCTATGAGTGACATTCACGGGTGTTTGGACGCCTTTAAGGCATCGCTATCCACCATCGACCTCGATGCCCAGGACTTCAAGCTGGTCTTACTTGGCGATTACTGCGATCGAGGCCCCGATTCGCTTGGCGTCTTTGAGCTCATCATGGACCTGCAAAAACGTTACGGCGATCGCGTCGTGGCACTGCGTGGCAACCATGAGGGGATGTTCCTTGAGTACATTGACGAGGTGAACGATCCCAATTTCACGCAGGCATGGATACTTGCCGACAGCAATCTGGCAACGGCTAAGAGCTTCTTAGATGCCGAGGCATTCAAGCACGTTAAGCATCTGTTGAGGCTCAGGGAGTTCGAGGAAGCGTACGCCTTTACGGTCGAGAGCATGAAGGCCGAGCATGCGGACATCATCGCGTGGGTCCGCAAGCTCCCTTATTTTTACGAGAGCCCCTTCGGCCAGGTTTTTGTGCACGCCGGTATTGAAGAGGATGCCGGGGAGTATTGGAAGATGGGCACGTCTGCCGAGTCGTTTACCATGATGCCGCCCGATTACGTGGGGCGTAAGTTCTACCTGGATGTTATCGCCGGGCACATCAATACCGAAGCGGCTTCGGGCATCGCAGGCTACCGCGGTATCTGGTATGACGGAGCCAGCCATTTCTACATTGACGGGAACGTAGTTCAGCACGGTGAGGTCGTCGTGCTGAACTACGACTCAGAGACAGGGAAGTACAGCGGGCAAGGGCTGGAGTAGGTTGACGGGCGATTATTTGTCTGCCAACCTACGCAGTGCTTCCTTAAGCCAACCATTCATCGCTTCCGAGCGATATGTTATTGTCCAGGGCTTTGGGGCCGTCTTCGGTTTAACAAGCTGTAGCTTGATGCGCCTGTTTTCAGGCTGGTTAGGGGAACACAATAACTGTAGATGCAATGCACTTAAATCGCCCATGTCCCGCGATTTAAAATGTTGATACAGGCAATGGTATTCGTGCTGATCACTGCTTAAAGCGTGAGCGACATCGAGGTATGCGAGCACGGAGATGAGCACATGCCATTGCTGATTTAAATTGTCATGCGCGCTGTCGGTAAAGGGCTTGAAGGCATCGACTTCTGCAATTGTATCGTCGTCAAAATAAAAGCGGTAATGCTTTTGCTTATCGGTGCGGTGTCTGAGCACAAGATAGAAGGCCGCGTTTTCCGGGTGATTTTTCATTATGTTAATTGTCGGTCCGAGTCTTTTTGCCTGCTTCGCTTGTCTCCATTCGGTTCCACACCAATCGCCCCATACGTCTTCCCTGAGAGCGGCTTCCATTGCAGCGAGCTCACTGTTGTCAAGCTGATTCAGAGCGACTATGGCTTCGCCCAACGTCTCGGCATCGTCTGCGCTATTACTGCTTTCGGAACCGATCTCGCAGGAATCGTTGCACCATCCAATGAAGTTCTTGACGCCTATTCCTATTGGATGATCGATATGAAACTTTTTGGTCGGGGATGCACTGTTGCGCACGCTATCGACACGGTTGAAAAAGTCCTGGATGTGGTTCAAATCGGCGAGCTTGGCTTCGTCCATATCTGGATTCCTTTCTCATCAGGAAACATGTCTCATTATAGGCATGCCTGCGGTCGTAGCGGCTAGGGGTGCCAGCATGGTCCCAGGGGAGGAAAATGATGGCCTCTCAACGACAGCGCTGCGGCAGGAACAGATTAAGCAAGGCACTGCGCCTGTGCGTTATGCAAATCACGTTGCAAAAGTATGAAAATATCCTACAAATGCAACATGAAGTACTTTAGCAACATAACGGCGATAAGCGAGCTTTCCGAGAGCGAGGGCGTGTTCACCACGGCTCAGGCGGCTCGCATGGACATTTCTCGAGATGCGCTGGCGCACTCATGCCGCGTGGGGCGTCTTGAGCGGATATGCCACGGTGCCTACCGGATGTCGGGCGCGCAGCGCCGAGACACCGACGAGCTCAACGCTCTTTGGAAGCTCACCAATCCCTCCCTGTGCGCGTGGGAGAGAAAACGCCAGTGGGATGGCATCGCCGTGAGCGGTACGACTGCGGCGAACCTGCAGCAAATGGGCGATTTCCATCTGTCCCCCCTACAGGATGACCGCGCCCATGCGCATCAATACGAGAAACGATTCCCTTTCTTTTGTAAAGCGCGAGATTGCCGAGCGGGATATCGTTTGGCTCGACGGCCTGCCGGTAACCAAGCCCGAGCGCACGCTTGTCGATCTTTGCCTCGATTGCGAGGACCCCTCATTAATTATCGATGCCTATAACGATGCGCTTGGGCGAGGGCTCGATATACAGCGGCTGAAAGAATTCGTAAAGGAGAACTCTAAAACCGCCAAGCGGCGCGGACTGATGATGCCTTTGCTGATGGTACTGAACGGGTAATGTGAAACAGAGGACATGGTGAAGTACAAAACGCCTGCCGCATTGAAGATGGCTGTTAGGAATGCCGCAAGGCAGTTTTAAATGAGCGCCGAAACGTGAATAATCGTGCTGCGACTGTCACGTTATTGCCGGTAGCGCTACCGTTCGCATGATTTGGGTGCCGGTAAGTGATAATTGATTAATGGCCGCTGCTATACTTATCGATTATGATGCTAGTAAGATTGGCTTTGGATGGAATCGATGCAGCTTGAGCCCGAACCGAGGATTTTAATTGAAAGCCTAAGAGATATTGGGTATTCGTTTAATAGTGCACTAGCTGATATTGTTGACAATTCTATTACCGCGAGGGCAAGGAATATCCCAATCCTTGCTATTCCTTCTGATGACTTCAGAATTGCAATCATTGATGACGGTGAGGGGCTTGGCAGAGATGAGTTAATGCATGCCATGAGGCTCGGTAGCACTGATCCGAGGTGCAAGCGGAATTTGAACGATCTCGGGCGTTTTGGTCTCGGGTTAAAAACCGCTTCATTTTCACAATGCAGAAGGCTGACGGTTGTGTCAAAGAAAAACGGTGAAGTGAATGCCTTCACGTGGGATCTCGATCTTGTTGCCAGTGAAAACAAATGGACAGTTTTGGAACAGAAAAGAACGGACTCCATTCCGTTTATTGGAGAGATGAACGAGACGGGTACGCTTGTTCTATGGGAAAAACTTGATCGTCTAACCGGGGTAAATGGATCCGGAAAAGCCAATTACGACAGAATTATAAGTGAGGCTCAAGATTACCTCTCTCTTGTATTTCATCGTTACTTAGCGGGAGAACGTGGGCTCAAGCGCATTAAGGTCAATGTGAATAATCGCACGCTTGACCCCATCGATCCATTTAATGTTAGCAATCAGGCGACGCAACCATCGCCTGTCGAAAATGTTTGTCCCGGCGTTACGATGCAGGCGTTTACTCTTCCGCATAGGTCAAATTATGCTTCAGATGCAGAGTATGAAAAGTTTGCTCTTCCTGGCGGTTACTTAAAGAATCAGGGAGTCTTTCTCTATCGCGCGAAGCGCTTGATACTGCATGGAACTTGGTTTGGGATTGCCAAGAAAACCGCTCTCACCCAGTTGTGCCGCGTGAAGATTGATATTGATGTTAACCAAGATGAAGCATGGAAAATTGACGTTAAGAAAGTGTCCGCTCAGCTTCCGGAAGAAGTAAGGGCGAGTATCAAACAATTGATTGCTCATATTGGTGCGCCTTCAAAAAGAGTTTATCGTCGTCGCGGCGCTAGGTTAACGAGGCCTGAGGTATATCCGGCTTGGAATGCGATAAAAACTGGAGACAAGACCCTTTATTGCATTAATCGCAAAAACCCAATTCTTGATAGCTTCAATTCATCTCTTGATGATGATCAGAGGGCTGCTTTCAAGACTGTTCTTTCGCTGGTCGAATCGTCATTCCCAACGGAATCTCTTTTTTACGAACTGTCGAACAACGAAGGGTCAGTTTGCTTTGAGGAGATGAAAGACGATGACTTTTGTAATGCTGTTCTCACTTTCTTTGGCTCATTAAAACAAATGGGGAAGGATGAGGATGACATCCTCTCCACTATGAGGTCAGTTGACTTGTTCGCCACACGTTGGAATGAAGTACTTGCCATTTTGGGAATCGAGGAGTGCTAAATGGACGCCACACTAGAGCAGTTCATCAATTACATTGACAACTCCGCCAGAGATAAACTAGAGAACGATGACGGCGTTCCCGAAGAGGCGGATGTTGCGGATACCTATTCGCAGTTCTACACTGCATTCGCCGGAATTTTCCCTGTATCTAAACAATGCGACAAGGATGATATCGTCCGTAGGCTTGTTGAGAAGTATTGTAGCGAGCTTACGATTAAGAAAAAGCTTGGCTTTGAGTTTAAGGATGAGGATAGCCATCCCTGGTTGAGTGAAGCAGAAGACTCGATCGAATGGTTCTACTGGAATCGCTATAGGCGATACTTGGTGCGCGATAAGAAATGGGCGCCCGCCGCGGTTAAGTCGATAGATAGGGACAGTCGCAACATCCTTGACTTAATGGCCGATCCTTTAGAGTGCGGCTCTTTTACAAGACGCGGCCTCGTAGTCGCATCCGTTCAATCGGGAAAAACTGCAAATTATATTGGGCTGATATCCCGCGCCGCCGACGCGGGATATCGAATCATTATCGTCATGGCCGGCGTGCATAATGTCCTGCGAAATCAGACGCAAGCTCGTCTTGAAGATGGTTTTACAGGTTTTAACATTGAGAACAGCACAGTCGAACCGGTTGGCGTTGGCAAGGGGAGTCAAGCCCGACGACCAATTGCCTGTACCTCGAGAGAAGCAGACTTTAGTACAGAACGAGCTAAGGCTTTAAGGTGCATCCAGCCGACGCAAACAAACGAACCTTTTTTGTTTGTTGTTAAGAAGAATAGTAAGTCTCTCCAGCAGGTAATTGAATGGCTGGATGCCAGCAATAGCCAGGATCAACCTCTGTTGCTCATTGACGATGAAGCGGATAATGCTTCGATTAACGGAAAATACAAGCTCGAAAAGCGAGAGAATGAACCGACCAAAATCAATGGGCAGATAAGAAACCTGCTTAACCTATTCAATAAGGCCTGCTATGTTGGCTACACTGCTACGCCATTTGCTAACGTTTTGATCGACCCTAGCGTTGACAGCGATGAGTATGGCAAGGACCTTTTCCCGAGCAACTTTATTTATACGCTTGAGGAGTCCTCTGACTACTTCGGTGCCAAAAAGGTATTCGGAGATTACGACGAGCCTACTCACAAGCACTTGCGTTTCATTGACGATGCGGACGATGTCCTTCCTGCAAAACATAAAAGTAGCTTTGAGCCCTTTATGCTTCCCCTTAGTCTAAAGGCGGCAATTCGTACTTTTGTATTGGCGACGACGATAAAGACACTTCGTTTTGGCACTAATTTCCATTCAACGATGATGGTCAATGTATCTCCCTATAAGAAACCGCAGAATTGCATGCGGAATCTAGTTGAGGATTACCTTAACGACCTGAATACGGCGGCGAAATCCTATGGGGCCTTAAACCCGGAGGAGGCGCTTGAGGCTTCTCCGCACCTAAAGGATTTGAAAGCTACTTGGGAGCTGGAATATGCAGGCTGCGGTTTTGGCTGGAGCGAAATACAGCCACGTCTCTACGACCCGGATTATCATGTTCTGAGCATCAATACAGACTCAGGAGATGCTCTGGACTATGAGAACAGGAACGAGCGAGTTATCGCGGTTGGCGGATATAGGCTTTCTCGTGGTTTAACCCTTGAAGGGTTAACGGTCTCTTACTATTCGCGAAACGCCAGAGCATATGATGCGCTGATGCAGATGGCTCGTTGGTTTGGATATAGGCCTCAGTATGAGGATCTTTGTCGTGTATGGATGACCGACGAGGCGGCGGGCTGGTACAAATACGTTGCCGATTCGACGGAGAATCTGTTCGATCAACTAAGGAGCATGCGCCAAGTTAAGCGCACTCCAAAGAATTACGTTTTGAAAATACGCCAGAGCCCTGATGCCCTGACCGTTACCGCGAGAAATAAGATGGGTGCCGGGCAAAAGGAAAAGGCCCCCATCGATTTAAACGAGGGATTCGTTGAAACGATTGCATTTGACAGGGACGCGGAGATAGTTGCCGATAACGAGGCGGCATGCAGGGACCTTCTTAGCGCAATAAAGGGGTATGCGGACTTCAAAGACGGGGGCTCTTATAGATATCTTTATAAGGGGGTTCCGGTCAAGTTTGTTACCGCTTTTCTAGAAGCCTATGAAAATGAAGATGGCCTTTCGCCAAAGTCTCAAAAAGCTCCAATCCTAAGCTACGTCAACGAACGGCTGCTTGATGGCGAGCTGAAGGAATGGGACGTTCTCTTGGCACATGGCTCTCGATCAAATGATCCAATCGATTTGCCTGTTGATGGAACGGTCAGCATGGAGCAAAGATATCCCGGTAGCGCTTCGAACAATGATGTCGTTGTTGTCGGAGAGAAACATCGTTTATCCAGTCGTGGAGTTGAGGCCGCTGGCTTAAGTGCGGAAGAAAGGAAAATGGCGGAAGAACGATATGCTGCAGACCATAGCGGCGACAAGGCGAAAAACTGTTCTGATCTCTATTATCGTCAAATAAGGAGGCGGCCATTGCTGGTTTTGCATCCGATTTGCATGCGATTTGGAGAAATCAAAATTAAAGAAAAGAAGGAGGCCGGAAAAGAAGCTCCTTCCTGGTGGAAGAGCTGGGATGCTCAGGAATGCGTTTTCGGCTGGAGCATCAGTTTTCCGCACACCGATAAGCAAACGCGACCAGTCACTTACGTTTTTAATTCTGTGGCACTGGAGAACATGATGCCGGAACCCGAAGATAGCGATGATGATTATGAAGACGACTAGCGATAATCCGTGGGAAGAGCTGCCTAGATCGCGTGGAAGGGGCGACTACAACACGAGAATGGTCGCACCCGATGTCAATCCCGATGCAAAAAGGATTTATTGGGCAAAGGGGCGCTCTAATCACCCTGCTTTTCTTGTCGAATATGACAGCAGCGAGACGGGGGCACCGGAGCCTCCCAAGTTTAAGAACATCTCTATTCGAGACATTGAATCGGAGCGCTCCATACTGCTTGAGCTCCAAGACCAGGAAATGAAAGCCCAATTTCTCCGCTTATGTCTTGATATTGCCGACTCGGTGCAGAAAGCCCCCACCGTTGCGATGAGGAAGATGACCTTCATGAGGCTCGAGAAATGGGCTTCGTTTCTCAGGCCCGGGCGTGGTCCCCTCACAGCCGAGCAACAAAAAGGGCTTATCGGCGAGCTGCTTTTTCTTAAACGGGTTTCCGCTGCCATTTACGAGCCGTCGAATGCCTTGAGTGGCTGGACAGGGCCAGAACGCTCTAAGCGCGATTTCGGTTACGGGCAGATTTTCGTCGAGGTGAAAAGCAAACGAGGGTCGTCGAATTCGGAAATTGGAATATCGTCAGAAGAGCAATTGAACACCAACGAAAGTGAAAGGCTCTTCTTATATGTCGTTGAGTTGAACAGCGCTACGGATGAAGATAAAGCGGCATTCAGCCTTACCGATGTCGTCAACGATGTTCAAATGCTCTTCGACAGCCCATTGGATTTGGCGCACTTTCAGGAGAAGCTGTCGGATGCCGGGTATTTTCCGGAAGACGATTATTCCCACACCTTGTGGAGCGAGGGCGTAACTGAAACATATGAAGTTAAGGATGGATTTCCGCGAATCGTTTCCAGTTCGTGTCCGCCTGGAGTTAAGGCTGTTACATATAAAATCGACCTTGGCTACTGCTCTGATTACGAAGTTGATCAGAGCGCAATTACCCAAGCATTGAGGTGAATTAGATGACAGATTCCACTTCGTTTCAGGAGGAACTGTTTCAAGAGGTCAAGAATAAGGCGGACTCAGAGGGAGTCTATAAGAACGATGCGTTCTTTGACCTCATCACTGATTATCTTTGCGATGCGGGAGAATTCGATGAGGCCATCCCCGCCTTCTGTCAGAGAACTGGAATAAGGGTTGATGGCTACTGTGGCGATCCTTTTGAGTCAAGCAGAAAAGTCCTTGGCCTCATTGTCCTCGACTTCAACCAAGATACTGGCTTGCTGACATTAACGAATTCTGAAATGGAGGCAGATTTTCGGCGGCTTGAGAAATTCGTAACCAAAGCATTGGATTCTCAATTTAGGGAATCTCTTGAGCCGACGGATCCGGGGTTTGGGCTCGCCGATTTAATTCACGCTCGCTGGAACGAAATCGAGCGAGTTAATCTGTATCTTCTTTCAAACAAAAAACTTAGCCAAAGGGTTTCGGGTAAAGAGACGGGGAGTGTCCTTGGCAAAGAGGTTGTTTACAACGTCTGGGATCTTGAACGGATAGGTAATCTTATTGAATCGGGTCGTGAGCGGGAGAGACTGCTCATTGACTTTAACGAATTGCCGACGGGTCCGATTCGGGCCCTTCTCGCAAGCTCTCCGAAAGACAAGAACAAGGTTTACCTTGCTGCGATACCGGGTGTCGATTTGGCGCGCATCTACGATCGTTGGGGAGCGCGACTTCTTGAGCAAAACGTCCGTGTATTTCTTCAGGCGAGAAGCAATGTCAACAAGGGTATAAAGCGTACTCTCGAGAATGAGCCCGAGCTTTTCTTCTCGTTCAATAACGGTATCACGGCGACCGCAGAGAGCGTTACAACGGAGAGCGGGGAAGACGGGCTTTTAATTGACCGTCTAGAAAACCTGCAGATAGTTAACGGTGGCCAGACAACCGCATCGGTTTATGCCGCATATAAGGCTGGTAAAAGTTTGGACCGCGTGTTTGTCCAAATGAAGCTTAGTGTTGTCAGCCCGGAAGAGGCTCTCGAACTGGTGCCTAGGATCTCTGAATATGCAAACAGCCAGAATAAGGTTTCTTCAGCCGACTTCTTTGCAAACCACCCTTATCACGTGAGGATCGAAGAGTTCTCGCAAAGGATACTTGCTCCCATGCGGGCAGATAGCTTCACGCAAACCAAATGGTTCTACGAGCGGGCAAGAGGCTCATATCGAGATAAGCAAGCTTATCTTACGCCTGCGCAGAAGCGTAAATTTGTTGCTGAGTTTCCTAAAACGCAGACTTTTACGAAAACGGATTTGGCAAAATATCTCATGGTCTGGACGAATAAGGCCTACTTGGTCAATCGCGGTGCCCAGAAGAACTTCTCTGAATTTGCTCGGCTAATTAAAGACTCCTGGGATAAGGATGAGAGTCAGTTCAATGAGACTTATTTCAAATATTTGATTGCCAAGAAAATTATATTCGATCGCACAGGCAAGATTGTGCAGGCGCGTGATTGGTGGGAAACCGGCAGCTATCGCTCGCAGCATGTAGTCCTTGCGGTGGGAGTGCTTTCAAATGCAGTTTCCGCTTTAGGAAAAGCCGTTAACTTTCTTGGCATTTGGAATCAACAATCGTTGTCGCCAGCGTTTGAGAGGGCGCTTGGGCAAGCATCTGACGCTGCGCATGATGTATTGATGCATCCCGCGACGGGCTATCGAAACATTTCTGAATGGGCAAAACAACAGAAATGCTGGGAGGCTATCAAGTTAAAAAAGGTTGATTGGGACAAAGAGTGGCTTGGCGAGCTTATTGACCTCGATGAGGAGAAAGACATTCAGCGAGAGGGCTCCCGTAACCAGAAAACGCTGAATGGGATTGAAGCTCAGACGGCGGTTTGCGAGATGGGAAGCGGATTTTGGCAAAATGTTCTTAACTGGTGCCTTGCAGAGGGCGAGGGAACTGAGAAGGAACGGGGTATTTTGCAGTATGCATGTGCCTTGCCAAACAAAGTGCCCTCCGAGAGCCAGTCCGTTGTACTTATTAACATGATGAAGCGGCTGCACAGAGTCGGCTGTCCTTACCGTGTTAAGAGCAGTCAGTATCGTCTGTAAGATTCTCGTAAAACCCGTGGGCTTCTTTTCCAAGTGCCTTTGCGACTACCGCCGCTATCTGCTGGGCAAGTAGCGGCGGCACCGCGTTACCCACCTGAGTGTACTGAGACGTTCTGTTGCCTTCGAACAGATAGTCATCTGGGAAGGTTTGAAGTCTTGCGGCCTCTCTCACGGTAAGGCTCCTGCATTGCGACGGATCCGGATGGATGTAATAGTGTCCGTCCTTGGCGATATGCGAGGTGATGGTCGTAGAGGGTCTTCCCCATACTTGCACACGAAAACGGTCGTTGAATTTATAGTTACCAGTCGTTTTTGCTGCCTGGACGTTCTTATGATTGGGAAGCAATGACTCGGGGAATTCTTCAAGGCGTGCGGGCGTACCGTATTTTTCTGCATATGCCGCACAAAAGAGATAACGGTCAAGATCGCTCGCCAAGTGAGAGCGAGACTCATGATTTGTGAGGACCTTGCTATTTCCGAGCCTTCCTCTATACCATTCTTCATATCGATTGTGGACGGGATCAACTTTGTGCTTTGCGGTTAACTTTGGCGCGTAGCGTGAAATTACCCTATCAAGGATGTCTGTAAGATCGTTGCATTCGCCATTGTCTTTCAACTCTTTTGCCGCTGAGTTTATGTACTCTGCCCAGTTCATATCGCGCCAGTTTTCGTTGCGTTCAGAGAATCCGCTTCGCAGTTTAGGCAGCCCACGAAGGGCTGACCCAAGAGTGCAAACATGCTTTTTGGTTAGCGTGCTCGGTTCGATTCCGGTGTCATTTTTAATACCAAGGAGAATGACCCTGTGGCGCATCTGGGGGATTCCATACTGTTCGGCTTTGACAACGTAATCTTTTGGATTATGGGGGTCATCAGTGACGAGGGAATGGATAGTGTATCCCGCCTCTTCCATATCTTTGCATATGCGGTTAAAAACGCCATGGCCCTCGTGCTTTGCAGAAAGAAGTCCTTTGACGTTTTCCATAACGAAGACATCCGGCTTTAGCTCGTTGATAAACGAGAGGTAGCAACGGTAGAGGGTGTGCTTCGGGTCCTCTTCGAATGTAATGTCATGCTTGCGCCGCGATCTGCCCACCAACGAATATGCTTGGCACGGAGGTCCGCCAATAAGGACTAGCGGACCCCTATCACGGTCTTCAAACCATCTTGTCACGCGTTCGGCGCCGAGTTTAACCAAGCGGTCGTCTCCATCGACGAGCTCGTCGCATAAAGCTTCTTCGCAAGCAGCCTGCCATTCTTTTGGGCGGTAGCGGATAAGTTGGTCGAAGGTCTCATTGTCATGCTTTTTCATGTATCTGAGATAAACTCTCGGCAATGTTCCGTCCGGTTCTGCAATTTTGCGCAGATATGAACGAAGCCTCAGGGTCTGATGAGCCTGCTTGTCACGTTCAATGGACATGATTGTTTGGAACACGGGCTTGTTCTCAGCGTCTCGAAGTGATGAGAAGCCTTCCCCAAGGCCTCCCGGGCCCGCGAATAAGTCAATAACGGGAATCACTGCTAACCCTCTCCAAACAGAAACTTCTAGATATCCAGGCTACCAGGATGAAAGTCAAACGTCCAGGAGTGTCTCGCTATGTAAATAAACTTTCTATTTATAGCAGTTGCGGGAAACTCGATAAGTGCAGGCGGCGCGCCAGCATTTGAGTTTCTGCTCAAAGATGGCCCAGATCGCTTCCTGTCAAACGGGCATCTTATGGGCATTCCAAAAATGCGGGAATGAAATTGTTCAACGCACTCTTGAACGATTCGCCTCATACCATTGTTCTGCGCCTTGACGCTGCTTTGACTGAGCCCGACTTATAATGGCTCTGATGTAATTCTGCAGGTTCTTGTTGCTACGTGACAAGAACTTGCAAAATTCGCAAGTTCTTGTCATTCTGTGAGAAAAACTTGCAGATTGGGGCGAGCGATGGATAAACGGATGGTTCCCAGAAATCGATATCTCGAGAAGTTAATCGCCTTCCGTGACACGGATGTCATCAAGGTCGTAACGGGTATGCGCCGTTGTGGCAAATCGACGCTTCTGGACATGATGCGCAAACATCTGGAGGATAACGGCGTTCCATCCGAATGTCTTTTGACCTTTAAGATGGAGTCATTTGAGCTGGAGGGCGTGCGTGATTGGCGAGAGCTTTACCGCCACGTGGACGGCCTAATGCCTGCGGGCAAGAGGTGCTATCTCTTCTTCGACGAGCTTCAGGAGGTTGCCGGATGGGAGAAGGCGATTAACGCACTTCGTGTCGACCGGGACTGCGATATATATGTTACGGGTTCGAATGCTTTTCTCCTCTCGTCAGAGATCGCGACCTTAATCTCGGGCAGGTATGTCGAGATTCGGATGCACCCGCTCGCTTTTTCGGAATATGTCGACTTTCTTGGTCCGACTGACGTCACGAATAGGCTCGCTGTTTTTGGTCGGGAGGATATTGTTGCACTCGACGATCTTCTTGACCGATATCTGACGTTTGGAGGCCTGCCGTTTCTCGCTGCTTCAAAGCTGCCGGAGCAGGAAATGAAGGACTATATCTGGAGCACGTACCAAACAATCGTCGGGCGCGACATTTTGGCTCGCGAGGCGCGTCGGGGTAGACGGTCGGTGACGAGCAGGAGTGTGCTCGACCGCGTCACTTCCTACTTGGCTGATAACATTTCAAACCCGACATCAATTAATAAGATCGTTGGAACGCTGGCAGAGAACGGGGCGAAATCCTCGCACGGCGTCGTGGACACTTGTGTGTCCGCCCTTGAGGAGACCTATATCTTTTCGCACGCGCGCCGATTTGATATTAAGGGTCGGGACATTTTGAAGACCGGCGGCAAGTTTTACATTGAGGATCTGGGACTTCGAGCCTTCTTGGATGGGTATCGCGGCAGCGACAGCGGACGTGTTCTCGAAAATGCCGTTTACAATCGCCTTGTCTATGACGGATACCAGGTCTTCACGGGTCATCTTCGAGATGCCGAAATCGACTTTGTTGCGATAGGCGACGGCTCGGATCGTAAGTTTATTCAGGTCACAGAGTCGATTGACGAGGAGGCGACGCGTAAGCGCGAGCTGCGTCCATTTGAGCTCAGGTCGCTCGAGAAGATTACCGGCGGTTACGAGAAGATCGTCGTCGTTCGTCAGGGGAGCCATCCGACCGACATCGACGGCATCAAAATCGTTTCTGCAGTCGATTTCTTAATGGGTAGGCTTGGGGCTTAGTGCGTTTGGAGCGCGTCTGTTTCCTATGCCTAGCGACATTGCCACAGCTCGTGACGCCGCCGGCTTCTTCCTTTCCGTCGGGCGGCACCAACTCAGCTGATCCGTTGGGGATGGAGGAAAGCGGACCATTTTCGGCGCGCCGCAGGTGATACGAATCCTGCGGCGCGCTGTTATTTGAGCGAGGGCTTTCAGCTGTGTCCGCGTGGCGTGGGACACTTAACCTGCCGTCCTGCTCTGCCGCGACGGCACGTACCTGAACAACGACCCTCTAAGGAGCTCGAAATCGATGAGTGACAACACCAAGCATCTCGCAAAGAAATGCGTCAAGGACGCGGGGCCGTGTCTCACGCTGTGCCTTGCCGGTGCAGCGGTCGCGCTGCTGGCTGTTTTGGGGCCATTTGACGTGCTTCGAAGCGCCAGCTCTCTACACGTTTGCATGGCTCTTGCCGGCGCCATGATGACCGGCGGCGTGCTCGATCTAGCTTTTTGGGTGTTTGACCCGTTTGGATGGAAGAACGAAGGGTAAGCCCTAAGGGATGGATGCCCCGCAGCGTTAGGAGGTCCCCGTGATCTGGTTTACCAGCGATACACACTTTGGACACGAGAACATGCTGCGTCTCGCCGACAGGCCTTGGTCGAATGTTGCGCAGATGAACGACGCCATGGTCGCGAGCATTAATAGCAAAGTCGCTGCGGACGACGAGCTTTACATTTTGGGCGACTTCAGCTTTAAGATGACGGTCCAAGAGGCCTACGAGTTGCGTAAAAGCATCGTATGTAAGCACGTCCACCTGCTACCCGGCAACCACGACAAAGACTGGACGCAGCCTGCCGTAGCGGATGCTTTTATCGTCGAGCCGCCCATTTGCGTGCTCAAAATCGATCGGCAGAAAATCGTGCTGAGCCACTATCCCATGGTCGACTGGCAGGGCATGTCGCACGGCAGCTGGCATCTGCACGGGCATATCCATAGCTGCGGCGGCGCGTATAACAAGTTCAACCTTCGGCAGGGGCTGCTGCGCTATGACGTGGGCGTGGACGCCAACGGTTACGCCCCGGTAAGTTTGGATGAGCTCAAGTTATGGTTTGCGCAGGTAGACGAGCTGGTGCAGTGCGTTAAGTGGCCGTGGTGGGTCAACGTTACGGACGATGAACAGGTCGAGCGCGATCTCGAAGCCTATAAGAGGGAAGTGGTGATCCGATGACGGTCTATGTGACGGGCGATATTCACGGCGGCCTCGACATGCAAAAGCTGCGCGATTGGGACCTTGGGGATAGCCTGACGAGCGACGACTATCTGATTGTCGCGGGCGACTTTGGCTTTCCCTGGGATTTCTCTGCCGAGGAATGTGCCGACATCGCTTGGCTGGAGTCGCGCCCCTATACCGTGCTGTTCGTCGACGGCAACCACGAGCGTTTCGATCACTGGGCGGAGCGTCCCATGGAGCTGTGGCACGGTGGGCTGACGCAGCGTCTGTCGGATACCTCCCCCATACGGCGCCTGACGCGCGGCGAGGTTTTTGAGCTCGACGGCTCAACGATCTTTACCATGGGCGGCGCCACGAGCGTGGACAAAGGATACCGCATTCCCTATTCCAGCTGGTGGCCGCAGGAACTGCCGGACGAGCGCAACTTTGAGGAGGCGCGGGCAAAGCTCGACAGCGTGGGTTGGAAGGTCGACTACGTGGTCACCCACACCTGCCCTACGCGCATGCTTTCGCCCACGCTTTATCCGGCACCCGGCTGGAATTACCCCGCCGTTGATCGGCTTACGGCATTTTTCGATGAGCTGGAAGACCGCTTGGATTACAAGTGCTGGTATTACGGGCATTTCCATCGGGATGCCAACCCGGCCGAGCGCCATACCGTGCTCTACGACTGCATCGTTCGCCTGGGCGACGAACTCCAGCCCTGGGATGTTGCGTAGGGGTGGAGTGAGCGGCTACTCGGCCGTTACAGTGATGTTCTCCCGGTGTGCGCGGATAACGTCCCAGCTAAAGTGCTCGACCAGTTGCTCGGCAGAGCGCGGCGTGGTGTCCGGCACGATGCCTGTTTGCCCGGCGAGCCATCCCAACAGTGCCTCGGGTGTGCCAAAGCGGGTGCGGAGCTCGCTCAGGTCCAGATCGCGATCGCGCTTGGAAAGGCGGCGGCCGTCCGGCGACATGAGCAGCGGAATGTGCGCGTAGCGCGGTGTGGGCAGTCCCAGCAGATGTTGCAGATAGATCTGGCGCGGCGTGGAACCAAGCAGGTCGCATCCGCGCACGACCTCGGTGACGCCCATGGCAGCGTCGTCGACCACCACGGCCAGCTGATAGGCAAAAACGCCGTCGCTGCGGCGCACCAAAAAGTCGCCGCACTCGGTGGCGAGTGCCTCGCATTGGGCTCCGTACGTGCGGTCAACGAATTCGATCACGTCTTCCGCGAGGTCATCTACGGTGGGCACGCGCAGGCGCGTGGCCGGAGCGCGCAGGGCACTGCGGTGGGCAACCTCCTCGGCAGAAAGGCCTCGGCAGGCGCCGCGGTAGATGGGCGTGCCGTCGCTGGCGTGCGGCGCGCTTGCGGTGTGGAGCTCGGCACGCGTGCAAAAGCAGGGATAGGTGAGGCCGGCGTCTTGCAGCTGGTGCAGGGCGTCCTCGTACAAGTCCAGGCGATCGTGCTGGTAGTAGGGGCCTTCGTCCCACTCGAGACCCAGCCAGGCCAGGTCGTCGATCAACTGGGCCGCAAGTTCGGGACGCTTGCAGCGATCGTCCAGGTCCTCGATGCGCAACACGATACTGCCGCCCTGGCTGCGGGCCGAAAGCCACGCACACAGGCAGCTGAACACGTTGCCCAGGTGCATGCGGCCCGAGGGCGACGGGGCAAAGCGGCCCGCGACGGGCGCGGGAGCGGCCGCTGCTGGTGCGCCCGCGGCGTGTGTCGCTATGTTGCATGCGTTGATATCCATGCGGACGAGTATAGCGCGGGGTGAGGTGAGGGGGCGTCGTCGATGCTCGCGAGTTGCCGAGGCTGCGTGTTGTGCGCGGCGGGCACCGACTCAACACCTCGATTACCGCCCCAAGCTCAGCCCCTTCAACCCCTCAAACGACAGAAACCCCGGCAGCTCTTCGCAACTGCCGGGGTTTCCGCGGAAAAGGGGGACATGATCCTCAAGCGAACGGCAAAGGGGCAAACCGTTTTCGCTCAACTGCTTTATGCCCCTCGCTCGCCGGCTTAATCGGCTCACGCCGCGCCCACACAAAGCCGCTACACCTGTGACGGAGCTATGAAGTGGTATCTATTGCCGGAGCGGGCTATGCCAAGGAGTGTCCCAGATTGCCGGCAGATAAGGAACGTCCCCAGGTGCCGGCCGCGGGCGTGACTTTCGTCCCGTTTGATACTCCGCTGACCTAGATGTTCGTCACATGAACCCGCAAACGTGGGACAATGACGCTACTGGTATCACAGACAAAGGATGTGCCTATGAACGCCCCCGTTGCCAAGACCTGTCGGCAGCGCTGCCCGTTTGCGCGATTTGCTTCCATTTGCGCGCTCGTCGCGTGCGCGCTGCTGCTGTTGCCCGCCGTTGCACGTGCCGACGGGTATTCCATGACCCAAACCTACATCAGTGCCACGGTCGAGGCCGATGGATCGCTGACCGTTGTCGAGGGACGCCAGTTTGATTTCGACGACGACATCAACGGCGTGTTTTGGGAGATCAATACGGGCTCCAACCAGCAGGGCGGCACGGCGGGCGTCGACGTGCTGAGTGTCGAGGAAGAGGACACCGCGTTTAACAAAGTCGATAGCGCGAACAAGGGCGACTCTGGCGTCTACACGGTCGAGCAGACCGGTGACGGCGTAAGGATTAAGGTGTTCAGCCCTCACGAGAGCGGCGACAGCGCAATCTACTACGTGAGCTACACCATGACCGGTGCGGTTATGAACTGGGCCGATACCGCCGAGCTCTACTGGAAGTTCGTGGGTGACGGCTGGTCTGCGGATTCCGATGACGTCGAGATGGAAGTGTGCTTCGCGAATGCCGCTGCCGGGACGGCGGCCGTCAAGGGCGATAACTTCCGCGCATGGGGCCATGGTCCGCTGACGGGCGACGTGTCGCTCGATGAGGACGAGCCCATGGTCACCTATACCATTCCCTGCGTGCACCAGGGCGAATTCGCCGAGGCACGCATCGCCTTCCCTAGCGACTGGGTGCCGCAGCTTGCCGCTTCGGGCGAAGAGCGCATGTCAACGATCCTGAGCGAAGAGAAGGAATGGGCCGACGAAGCTAACGCCCGCCGTGAGCACGCGCGTGCGGTTGCCAGCGCGATTGCCGTGGTGTGTGTTGTTGTGGCGGTTGCCTATACCGGTGTAATCGTGATGCTCAAGCTGCGCAGGCCCAAGCCCAAGCCGCTCTTCCAGGACGAGTACTTCCGCGATGTGCCCTCCGCCGATCATCCCGCGGTGCTTGCAACTCTTATGAGCTGGAACGACGTGCCCGATCAGGCATATATCGCCACGCTGATGAAGCTGACCGACGACCGCGTGATCAAGCTGGAAGAAGCGACCGAGACCAAGAAGAAGGGTCTGCTCCGTCGCGAAAAAGAGGAGCAGACGTATCGCATCACAGTGACCGACGAGGCCTGGAAGGCTGCCAAGAAGGACGGCATCGATCGCGACGTGCTCAAGGTCTTCTTCGCTGGCGTTAAGCCCGATAAAGACGGCGTCCGTTCGCGCACGTTTAGCGAGCTGGAGGAGTATGCCAGCGAGCGTACTGAATCTGTTGGCGACAAGCTCGAGGACTATCAGAGCACGGTTAAGGGCAAGCTGGAGGAGTGCGAGTTTATCGCATCGGATGGCACTATCGCGATGGTGGCCGGCCTGGTTCTCGGCATCATCATTGTCTTTGGCATTTTGGGCTCTCTGTTCTATACCGACTTTGCGGACGCCAACGTCGGTGCCGCTATGATTTCGATCCCCGTCACGATCGTGGGCTTTGTCCTGAGCTGCACCTTCCGCCGTTACACGCCGGAGGGCGCCGAGGTGGCGGCTCGCTGCAAGGCGCTCAAGCATTGGCTCGAGGATTTCACACGCCTAAAGGAAGCCGTTCCGGGCGATCTGGTGCTGTGGAACAAGCTGCTGGTGATGGGCGTTGCCCTAGGCGTTTCGAAAGAAGTGCTGCGACAGCTGGCCGAGGCCGTGCCTGCGGACCTGCGCAACAGCGACGATTTCTACGACAACTACCCCTGCTACTGGTGGTATTACCATCACTACGGCAACGAGTCTCCGCTCGATTCGTTCAACGATGTGTATCACGAGACCATCCGCGAGTTGGCTTCGAGCTCCGATAGCTCGAGTGGCGGCGGTGGTGGCGGCTTCTCGGGCGGCGGAGGCGGCGGCGTCGGCGGAGGCGGCGGCGGAACGTTCTAACGGTCGTAAATTATGGGATGGGCTTTTCTCGACAGCCGTCGGGGAAAGCCCATCCCCTTTTTACGCGCTACCTACGAAGACTGTCCCCAGCGACTAGTCATTTAAGAACGTCCCCAATGACTAGGTGTGGTTGCTGCCAAGGGGTGTCCCGGAGTGCCGGCACAAGAGGAACGTCCCTAACTGCCGGGTTTAGGCTGTTAGGTCGAGTTCGTAGAGAAAGCTTTCGCGCGGCATGGCGTGGCGGCGCTCTTCGCGGTTGGCGCGGTGCGTGGCCGTGCGCTTAAAGCCGTGCAGCTCGTAGAACTTCCACGAGCAGTTGGAGTCGGTGTACAGGTGCGCCCTCGTCGCTCCAAGTGAGGACAGGTGCGAGACTGCGGCATCGAGCAGAACCGTGCCAACGCCCAGGCCATGGACATCGCGATCCACGGCAAGCAGCGTGACCTCGTTGTCGTGCGGCAACGGGCTGCTCTCGAGCAGACGGTTGTTGGTTCGGATGGTTGCGCGTACAAACGAGAGATACTCGGCGCAGGCATCGGGCTCCAGCTCACGCATCTGCGATAGCAGCGCGCGTTCGGTATCCATCCAGTGTTCCTTAACGGCGCCGGAGCTCTGTCCCGCACGCGCGAGCGAAATGCCACGCGCCTGACCGTCAATCACCGCAACCTGCGAAAACGTCGACGACGAAAGGCAGTAGGCAAGGTCGCACGCGGCCTCGAGGCGGTTGTACTCATCGTTATCCGAATTGTTATGCCAAAGCTGCTGCAGAATCAGCGCGATGGCGTCGAAGTCTTCGGTATCAAACGGTCGGTAGAGAACCCGCGAGACCATGGTGCCTCTTTCTTTTGCGGATGCATATCGAGCACAGTTCTACCACGCCATTGGCATCTAATTATGGTGCCCCTGTGTTCCATGAACTCACCGTGCCCGGTGCCGTGCCCATCCCCCCGCTCGCAAACTTTTTCCGCACAGCCGTGCGTTGCGGGATGCAACGTCGCGCTCGATGCGCTACATTGAATCAGTATTTTCAATGCCGCTGCGCGAGCGCTGCAGATCGACGTATCACCGACTCACAGAGCACGGCGGCGTATCAGACAGGAGGACTGCATGGGATCTGATGTGAAGATCGCACGCGCGTTGATCTCGGTTACCGATAAGACGGGTGTCGTCGATTTCGCACGGACGCTGGTCGATGACTTTGGCGTCGAGATCATCTCTACGGGCGGCACGGCTCGTGCCATCGAGGACGCGGGCGTTCCCGTAACCCCCATCGAGGAGTTCACGGGTTATCCCGAGATGATGGACGGCCGCGTTAAGACCCTGCACCCCAAGGTTCACGGCGCGCTGCTGGCCCGCCGCGATTCCGAGCAGCACATGCAGGAGGCCGCCCAGCACGGCATTAAGCTGATCGACCTGGTCGTCGTCAACCTGTACGAGTTCGAGAAGACCGTCGCCAACCCCGAGGTCACCTTTGCGGATGCCATCGAGCACATCGACATCGGTGGCCCCTCCATGTTGCGCTCTGCCGCCAAGAACGCCGCGAGCGTTACCGTCATCTCCGACCCGGCCGACTATGATGCCGTCCTGGCCGAGATGCGCGAGACCGGTGGCTGCACCACGCTTTCCACCCGTCGTCGCCTGCAGGTGAAGGTCTACCAGACTACCGCCGCCTACGACACGGCTATCTCCCGTTGGCTTGCCGCCCAGGCAAGCGACGTGGCGGACACCTCTGCCAAGCTCGAGATCTCGTTGGAGAAGGTCGACGACCTGCGCTATGGTGAGAATCCTCAGCAGAAGGCTACGGTCTACCGCTTTGCCGAGGGCTGCGAGAACACCGCGAGCTCGCAGTTCCCGCTCGTGGGCTCCGAGCAGATTCAAGGCAAGCCGCTCAGCTACAACAACTATCTGGACGCCGATGCCGCTTGGAACCTGGTGCGCGAGTTCGACGAGCCGGCCTGCGTGATCCTCAAGCATCAGAACCCCTGCGGCTCCGCCGTTGCCGAGGACATCACGGCTGCTTACGACCGCGCCTTTGCCTGCGATCCCAAGAGCGCCTTCGGCGGCATCATCGCCTGCAACCGCGAGGTCCCCTTTGAGCTGGTTGAGCACTTTGCCGATCAGAACAAGCAGTTCGTCGAGGTTATCATCGCCCCGAGCTACACCGCCGAGGCGCTCGAGCGCATGGCCAAGCGCCCCAACCTGCGCGTGCTGGCTACCGGCGGCGTGGACCACGGCGCCAAGGTGGAGCTGCGCTCCATCGACGGCGGCATGCTGGTGCAGGAGGTCGACCACGTGATCGAGGACCCCGCGACCTTTACGTTCCCCACCGACCGCAAGCCCACCGATGCCGAGATGGCCGAGCTCGAGTTTGCCTGGAAGGTCTGCAAGGGCGTCAAGTCCAACGCCATCCTGGTCTCCAAGGGCAAGGCCGGCATTGGCATGGGCCCCGGTCAGCCCAACCGCGTTGACTCTGCGCTGCTTGCCTGCGAGCGCGCCGAGGACTTCTGCGAGCGCGAGGGCGTGGAGAAGGGCGGCTTTGCCTGCGCAAGCGACGCGTTCTTCCCGTTCCGCGACAACGTCGACGTGCTTGCCGCACACGGCGTGACCTGCATCATCCAGCCCGGCGGCTCCAAGCGCGATGACGAGAGCATCCAGGCCTGCAACGAGCATGGTATTGCGATGGTCTTCACGGGCCCCCGCCACTTCCGCCATTAAGTAGGGAGGTGGCGCTGCGGCTTGCCCAGCCACCGCACCTTGCCGTTCATTCGTCGCTCGCGTACCCAAGTACGCGTCGCTCCTCTTTCACGGCAATCTGCGGCACCTGGGCAACCCTCGCCGACCTGTTAGGTTGACTGGGGAGGATGGGATGTTATCTCGTCCCTTGGACTGGCCTCGCTTCTAAAATAATCTCTGCAAAAGACGGCCGCTCCGTTTGGAGGGCCGTCTTTTTGGTATAAGAGGACGGAATGACTAACACGAAAGGTATGACCATGCCCCAGATTGATGATGCCGAGCTGTTTGGCAATGCCGAGGATCAGCGTGCGTACGAGGACTTTTGCGCCAATCAGGAGGCGGTCGAGAAGTTTACGCTCGACAAGCCCGCGCTTATCTGCCGTTGGCGCATGTCCAACAAAAAGGTGCCCATGCTCAACCGCCACATCCGTGCGCTATCCGAGCGCCTGGTGCAGGGCGAGCCGCTTACCCATAACATGCTCAGCTGGGCCAAGCAGCACGTTGAGTGGTCGCTTGCCGAAGGCGACTACACCGCACGCGACGGCGTGCTCATGCTGGTGATCGACATCAACGGCAACGCCGCCATGACGGTGGGGGAGTACGAGCCGCTCGCCGATACGTCGGCCAAGGCGCTGCGTGCCCGCTCTGCCGAGGCCCGCTCCGAGGCTGACGAAACTGGTGTGGCGCCCGAGCTGCTCGCCGCCGTCAACAACGGCGAGCTCGCCTTTGTGGCGCCGGCGGACGAGTTCCTGTGCGGCACGGCGACGCTCATCGAGCAGCTGGCCCAGACCAAGGGCATCTCGGTCACGCGCGTAGACATTCCCGCGCAGCTCAAGGGCGCTTTGTTTCTGGTGAGCGACGAGCACGGCGTGGTTCCCGCTGCCGATGCCGACGCCGCCGAGTCCGATGCAGCGACGGTCGCCTTTTTTGCCGACGGCTACGAAAAGCTCCGCGCCCGCCGCTAAATGATTTTTCTGGGACGGGGATTTTATAATCATTTGATCCCCGCACCCGTTGCGAGCGAGGGCGAGTCGGACCTTTCGTTCGCGAACAGTTCTGTCACCTTGTTGCCGCGCGAGGCGCGTGCCGGCGACTTCGCGGCGATAATGGCTGTAAGGCAACTAAGAGGGGAACGGAATCCATGGCGCTGATCTATATCGTTGAGGACGACGAGCCCATTCGTCGCGAGCTTGCCGACATCCTTGCCCGTGCCGGTTTTGAGGTCGAGGCCTGCGAATCGTTTGAGCACGTCTCGCGCGATATTCTCGCTGCCGCGCCCGACCTGGTGCTGCTCGACCTCACGCTTCCTGTCAAAGACGGCCAGCACATCTGTCATGAGGTCCGTCGCGAATCCGAGGTCCCCATCATCGTTCTCACGTCGCGCACGACCGAGATCGACGAGGTCATGGCTATGACGCTCGGCGCGGACGACTTTGTTCCCAAGCCCTACAGCGCGCGCGTGCTCGTGGCGCGCATCAACGCACTGCTGCGTCGCACCGCGGCGGCGGGCGAGCGCGGCACGCTCGTCCACAAGGGGCTGGAGCTCGATCTCGCTCGCTCCATGGTCACCAATACGCAAACCGGTACCAGCACCGAGCTCACCAAAAACGAACTGCGTATCCTCTCGCTGCTTCTGAGCCGTGCGGGCAAGATCGTTTCGCGCTCGGCCATCATGCAGGACCTGTGGGACTCCGACGCCTTCGTGGACGACAACACGCTCACCGTCAACATCAACCGCCTGCGTACTACGCTCGAAAAAATCGGCATCAAGGGGTATTTGACAACGCACCGCGGCCAAGGCTATTCGGTCTAGGGGTCGGCTATGTCGTTTGGCAAATTCTTTAAAGATGCGCTGCTTCCCGTCGCCGTGTGGGCGTGCGGCGTGCTGCTGAGCTGCTTTGTGCTGACGGTCGCCGGTGCTTCGACATCTATTGTGGTCGTGGCGGTCGGCGTGTCCTTTATCTTTGGTATGCTCGGCATCGTGATCGAGTACGCGCGCCGTCGTCGTTTTCTGCGCCAGCTGGAGCGTGCGGCAGAGGAGCTGGAGAGCCCCGTATGGGTGCAGGAGATGGTGCAATGCCCGACCTATGCCGAGGGCGAGCTCGAGTACGAGGTCTTGCGCCGGGTGGGCAAAGCTGCCTGCGGCGAGGTTGCCGAAGGCCGGCGTCAGACCGATGACTATCGCGACTATATCGAGAGCTGGGTCCATGAGGCCAAGCTGCCCCTGGCGGCGGCCCATCTAATTTTGGAAAACCTGGACGGCAGCGAAGACGACCTGTCGCGTGTGGATGACCTGGGCCGTGAGCTGGCTCGCGTGGAACGCTATATCGACCAAGCGCTGTACTATGCGCGCTCGGAAGTCGTGGAGCGCGATTACCTGATTCGCCGCTGGGATCTCAAGACCTTGGTGACGGGTGCGATTAAGGCCAACGCGCGCGAACTCATTGCAGCGCACGTGGCTCCGGTGTGCGAAAACCTCGACTTCGAGGTCTTTACCGACGAGAAGTGGCTGGAGTTCATCTTAGGTCAGCTCATCCAGAACAGCATTAAATATGCGCGCGAGGACGGCGCGAAGATCGTGTTTTCGGGCGCGTTGCTGGACGAGGGCCTGGCGAGTGAGCGCATTGAGCTTACCGTTGCCGACAACGGCTGTGGCGTGAGCGCGGCCGACCTGCCGCGCGCGTTCGAGAAGGGCTTTACCGGCGACAACGGCCGCACCACCAAGCGTGCAACGGGCATCGGCCTCTACCTGGTGGCGCGTCTGTGCTCCAAGATGGGCATCGACGTCACCGCAGCATCCAACTCCGGCGAAGGCTTCGTCGTAACATTCGCGTTTTCAACGAATAAGTTTCAATATTTCGAGTAACGCACGCGGCAGACGTCCGCCCAAACAAAAACGCGCAGCCCAAACAAAACGTGCCGCCCCAAACGGGGCGGCACGCCATCTTTTAT
>NZ_QSQW01000014.1:0-5308 GCF_003437565.1 Collinsella sp. TF10-11AT | reverse complement strand
CCCACGCCATCTTTTATCAGCCAACTCGCTGAAGTAAGGCTGCGAAGGCCGCGAGGCCGGGAGGGGTTTCCTAAGGGCACATCCCGCAGCCGCAACGCGGCGAGGACGTGCCCGTGGAAACCCCGCAGGCCCCGCGGCCGGTGGGAGCAACGCTACTTTACGACCAAAATGTCGCAGTCGGTATTGCGCAGCAGGAACGTCGAAATCGAACCCAGAAGCGCATACTTGATCGAGGACAGGCCGCGAGCGCCGCAGAGCACCAGGTCGGGCTTGACCACGTCGAGCATCTCGTCTTTGAGCGTCTCGCGAATACGACCGGCGCGTATCATGACCTCGACCTCGGGAATATCGGGATTGGCCTTGGCCTCTTCGAGCTGCTTTTCGATGGAGTTCTTAAAGGCCTCCTCCAGACCGTTGACCAAATCGACCGGATAGGAGCCGGCGCTCTCGAGCGCCGTGGAATCGATAACGTGGCCGATAATCAGCTTGGCGCCGTTGTTCGCGGCGACCTTGATGGCGCGTGCGAGCACAAAATCCTGCTGCTCAGTACCGTCGAGTGAAACAAATACCTTGGTGTAACCCTCGTTCATGGTTTCCTCCTTGGTCTATCGCACGGGCGCGGGGCTCGTGCGTCGGGCGGGCGCGGGTGCGTTGACCGCCGGACACTTTATCTTGTTGCAGTTATACCCAAGGATTTCGGTTTAACTGCTCGCAATTCTGTGAACGGGCGAGTTTTTTGGTAAGGGTAGGCGCGGTCGCACCGCCAACGGTTGATAATGGGACATCGCCCGCATCGTCCGCAGAACATCTACCGGCGGGTGTCTAACGAGGGGGTCCCTTTGGATATTATCGAGCTTCTAAAATCTGCCTTCATGGGCCTGGTCGAGGGTATCACCGAATGGCTGCCCGTTTCGTCGACGGGCCACATGATCTTGGTGGACGAGTTCGTCAAGATGAACGTGAGCGAGACGTTCTGGAATATGTTCCTGGTCGTGATTCAGCTCGGCGCCATTCTGGCCGTCTGCGTGCTGTTTTTCCACGAGCTCAACCCGTTCTCGCCCAGCAAGGGCAAGGAGGGCCGTCGCGACACCTGGGTGCTGTGGGGCAAGATTGTGCTCGGTTGCATTCCTGCGGCGGCGATCGGCCTGCCGCTCAACGACTGGATGGAGGAGCATTTCTACAACGCTCCCGTCGTGGCGCTGGCGCTCATTGTGTACGGCGTGCTGTTTATCGTGATCGAGAACTGGCGCGCGAGCAAGCGCGAGGAAATGGCCGTTGCCGGTTCGTTTGGTTCGCGTGCTGTGGTGTCGGGTGGACGTCCCGCCGGTGCGCACTTTGCGGCGTCCGCCACGGCTACCGCTGAGGATGAGGACGATGACGAGAACCTGGACTTTGGTTCCATCGCCACGCTCGAGGACCTCAGCTGGAAGACTGCGCTGGGTATCGGCTGCTTCCAGGTGCTTTCGCTGGTGCCTGGTACGTCTCGCTCCGGTTCTACCATCATCGGCGGCCTGCTTTTGGGCTGCACGCGCTCGGTGGCGTCTAAGTTCACGTTCTTCCTGGCCATCCCTGTCATGTTTGGCGCGAGTGCGCTCAAGCTGGTCAAGTACTTCATCAAGGGCGGCACGTTCGGCACCAACGAGATCGCCATCTTGGGCGTGGGCTGCGTTGTTGCCTTTGTGGTTTCGCTCATCGCCATCAAGTGGCTCATGGGCTTCGTCCGCCGTCACGACTTTATGTGCTTCGGTGTTTACCGCATCATCCTGGGCATCGTAGTGCTCGCATACTTCTTCGTTCTGGAGCCCATGCTCGGCCTCTAACTTAGTCGACGCTGCGCGGCGGCCAGAGCGACAGCTTGTCATTCAAAGAGGGTGGCATGACCAAAAGGTCTATGCTGCCCTCTTTTTTGGGCGATGGGGTGGGTCCGATGGTGGCGCACGGAGTCGTGGTGTGATTTGCGTCGGTGTCCGCGCGGCTCGGTATACTGGTACGGCTCAAACTATGGCGCTGCCCGCAGGCGCGCCGTCCGTCAGATGAGGAGTCGCCCATGACCCAGCCCCTGCCCTGGGAAAAGAACACTGCCGCGCCCGTGCCGCCCGCGCCGGAACCCGTGCCACTCGATGCATACACCGCCCCCGCTGCGCCGGAGCCCGAGCTCGTTCCGCTCGACATCTACGACGCTCCCGCGCCGGCGCCCAAGCCCGCCAAGCCGCTCGTCGACATCGACAGCCTTAATCCCGCCCAGCGCGAGGCGGTCCTGTCCACCGAGGGCCCGTTGCTGGTGCTCGCCGGCGCCGGCTCGGGCAAGACCCGCGTCTTGACCTTCCGCATCGCACATATGCTCGGCGACCTGGGTGTTAAGCCTTGGCAGGTTCTTGCCATCACGTTTACCAACAAGGCTGCGGCCGAGATGCGCGAGCGTCTGGCGGCACTCATCCCAAGCGGCACCCGTGGCATGTGGGTGTGCACCTTCCATGCCATGTGCGTGCGCATGCTGCGCGAGGACGCCGACCTGCTGGGCTATACCGGTCAATTCACCATCTACGATGACGACGACTCAAAGCGCATGGTGCGCGACATTATGCAGGCGCTCGGCATCGAGCAAAAGCAGTTCCCCATCAACATGATCCGCAGCAAGATCAGCTCTGCTAAAAACGCCATGATCGGGCCCGAGGACATGCTCAAGAGCGCCGATAGCCCCAACGACAAAAAGGCCGCGCAAGTCTACCTGGAGCTGGAGCGCCGCCTGCGCGCCGCCAACGCGATGGACTTCGACGACCTGCTCGTGCGCACGCTCGAGCTACTGCGCACCCGCCCCGAGGTGCTCGACAAGTACCAAGAGCGCTTCCGCTACATTAGCGTCGACGAATATCAGGACACCAACCACGTCCAGTACGAAATCGCCAACCTGCTGGCCGCCAAGTACCAAAACCTCATGGTCGTGGGCGACGACGACCAGTCCATTTATAGCTGGCGTGGCGCCGACATCACCAACATTCTGGACTTTGAGCAGGACTTTAAAAACTGCAAGACCGTCAAGTTGGAGCAGAACTATCGCTCCACGGGTCACATCCTGAGCGCCGCCAATGCCGTTGTTCGCCACAACTCGCAGCGCAAGGACAAGCGCCTGTTTACGGCCGAGGGCGATGGCGAGAAGATTCAGGCTTTCCAGGCAAGCGACGAGCGCGACGAAGGTCGCTGGATTGCCGGCGAGATCGAAAAGCTGCATGCCAAGGGTACGAGCTACGACGATATCGCCGTGTTCTACCGCACCAACGCCCAGTCGCGTATCCTCGAAGATATGTTCCTGCGCGCGGGCGTGCCCTACAAGATCGTCGGCGGCACGCGATTCTTCGACCGCGCCGAGATTCGCGACGTCATGGCCTATCTCAAGATGATCGTGAACCCGGCCGACGAGATGAGCGTCAAGCGCGTCATCAACACGCCGCGCCGCGGCATCGGCTCCACCTCGATCCAAAAGATCGAGCAGCTGGCGCGCGACAACCGCTGCTCGTTCTTCCAGGCCTGCGAGATCGCAACAGCCGAGACGGGCATGTTTAGTGCCAAGGTGCGCAACGGCCTGTCGAGTTTTGTGGCGCTGGTGCGCGAGGGCCGCCGCATGGACGGCGAGCTCAAGGACGTCGTCGAGATGATTGTCGATAAGACGGGCCTGCTGCAGGCGTTTCGCGCCGAGGGCACCATGGAGTCCGAGAGCCGCGCCGAGAACATCCAGGAATTCCTGGGCGTCGCCGCCGAATTTGAGGAGACGCACGAGGATATCGAGGGTACGCTCGAGAGTCTAGAAGAGCTGCGCGCGGCCGGTGTTGCCGACGTGCCGTCCGTCGCCGAGTCCGAGTCCGTCGTGGTGAGTGCGCCCGCGTCCGAGCCGGGGCCGTCCGCTCCGGCATCCTCGTTTGAGGCACTTGTCGGCGCTCGTGACGCCGCGGGCTCCAATCCGCTCGATAGCCTAGCCGCCCCGGCGCTCTCGCCGCAGGATGCCCTGGCCGCCGCCATCGCGGGCAACGCGTATGCCGTGCCAACAGAGCTACCGGCGGGCGCCGTGCATGCCGACGAGATCGAGCGCACCTACGGTCCGCTCACCTGTAAGGCACTGCCGGCACTCATGGAGTGGCTGGCCCTGCGCTCCGACCTGGATTCCCTGGCCGGCGAGACGCATGCCATTACCATGATGACCATCCACTCCGCCAAGGGCCTGGAGTTCCCGGCGGTGTTCGTGGCCGGCATGGAGGAGGGTATCTTCCCGCACGTGCACGACTTTGGCGGCAGCGATGACCCGGGCAAGCTCGAGGAGGAGCGTCGCCTGGCCTACGTTGCCATCACGCGTGCCCGTAAGCGCCTGTTCCTGACCTATGCGGCCACGCGTCGCACCTACGGCTCGACCTCTGCCAACCCGCGCTCTCGCTTCCTCAACGAGATTCCGTTTGAGGATATCGAGTTTAGCGGTATCGGTTCTGCCGGTTTTGAGGGCACGGGCTGGGAGAAGCGCGGCGACCGTCACGGCACCTTTGGCTCGGGCATGGGCTCGGATATGTATGGCGGCAAGGTGTTCGGTTCGCATACGCGCTCGACCGGCGGTTCCGGTTCGCGCGGCGGATCGAGCTTCGACGATTTCTTTGGTGGCAGCACCTATGGCACCGAGCGCCATCGCGGGGTTTCGCCCGACGCCGGCCGTGTTGCCTCGACCTTTGGTTCGGGCGCGCCGCGAGCTAAAAAGCCGTCGTCCAAGGTGTCGCCGACGGTGGAGCGCAAGGTCGATCGCGCCAGCGCGTCGCAGGACTTTGCCGCGGGCGATACCGTGAGCCACAAGACCTTTGGCACCGGTACCGTGATCTCGGTCGCCGGAGACATGATCGAGGTTCAATTCGAAAAAACCGGCCAGACTAAAAAGCTCATGAAAGGTTTTGCACCGATCGTCAAGCTGTCGTAATCCCGGCGGACCTGGGAGGGCGTATAGGGCAACATCGCCTGCTCGGGCAGTCCTGCGCAAGACGGAGAGCACATTAAGTGCTCTCCTTTGCGTGCGGAACTCGCGATCGATGTTGCCCCATACGCCCTCCCAGGTCCTTTGATAACGCTGCTTGCGAACGTCGCTTTGCTCGTTCGTTTTTTGGTCTGGAGAGCCGGGTGGGCCGATAGCTAGATATGGCAAGGGGCTCCTCCGTTGATGAACGGGGGAGCCCCTTGTTGCGTTGTGATTGTTGTTGCTAGTCGGAGGCTCGCCGGGACGGGGCGCGGGGTTTGGTCGATCGCGAGTTCCGCACGAGCCGGAGAGCACTTAATGTGCTCT
>NZ_QSQW01000013.1:0-68771 GCF_003437565.1 Collinsella sp. TF10-11AT | reverse complement strand
GCTGGCCGCTGCGCGGCCAGCAGACTAAAGTCTTGAACGCAAGAAAAACGGGTGGCAGCCGGTACGGCTACCACCCGTTTGTCTCATATCCAGCACAAAGCAGGCCAGTTACTTCTTAATGCCGCGTCCCAGGCGCTCGGCGACCGATGCCACGGCCTCCTCGCTGGCCGGCCCGCAGCTCACACAGCCGTCATGAGCACGCATCTGGCCGGTGACCTCGTCCATCGCGAGCGGCGCCACCTTCTCGAGCTTAAAGCCCTTACCGGCGCGCATGTTCTCCTTGGCCACACTGATCATGAGCTTAATACGGTTGAGCTGGTTGACCTCGGATGCACCGGGGTCGTAGTCCACCGCGACGATGTTGCTCTCGGGGTGCTGACGGCGCAGCTCCTTGATCACGGCCTTACCCACCACATGGTTAGGCAGGCACGCGAAGGGCTGCGTGCAGATGATGTTGGGCGCGCCATGATCGATCAGGTCGAGCATCTCGGCCGTGAGCAGCCAGCCCTCGCCCATGTTGTTGCACACCGAAAGCACCGTGCGGGCCTTGTCGGCCATGGTGCCGATGCGCTCGGGTGCCTCGAAGCGGCGGGACTTCTCGAGCATCTCCTCCACCGGCGTGCGCATCCAGTCCACAAGCTTGATGAGCGCCTGCATGCCCGCACGCGTCGTGGCAGAGCTGCCTAGCTCGTCCTTCTGCAGCTCGGCGTTGCTCATGGAGTACAGAAAGAAGTCGAGCAGGCCCGGCACCACGGCCTCGCAGCCCTCGCGCTCGATGACATCGACCACGTGGTTGTTGGCCGTGGGGTGGAACTTGACCAGGATCTCGCCGACCACGCCCACACGTGGCTTGGTGCCCTCGCCCACGAGCGGCATGGTGTCGAACGCGCGGATGGCCTCGCGGCACAGCTTGGTGTAGTTGTGCCTGTTGAACTTAGGCGCCAGCTTGCGGGCGCGCGCCATGTACTCCTCGTAGAGCGCGTTGGCGGCACCGGGCGTAGCCTCGTACGGGCGGCAACGATAGAGCATCTGCATCATCACGTCACCAAAGAGCACCGCGTAGACTGCTTGCTTGAGCAGCGCCGGCGTAATCTTAAAGCCGGGGTTGTCCTCGCCGAGCGCCACGGCCGAAAGCGAGATCACCGGGATCTCGGGGTGGCCGCTCTCGCGCAGGGCCTTGCGGATGAGCGCGATGTAGTTGGTGGCACGGCAGCCGCCGCCGGTCTGGCTGATAACCACGGCCGTCTTGGACAGATCGTACCTGCCGCTCTCGATGGCCTCCATAATCTGGCCCGTTACCAGGATCGACGGGTAGCAAATGTCATTGTTCACGTAGCGCAGGCCGGCCTCGACGGCATCGTGATCGGTCGAGGGCAGCAGCTCCAAGTTGTAGCCGGCACCGCGGAACACCTCTTTGACCAGGTCAAAGTGGATCGGCGCCATCTGCGGGCACAGGATGGTGTAGCCCTCCTCGCGCATCTGCTCGGTAAAGGGCACCTTGGGCCACGCGGTCGAGGCGCTTTCACGCTGCGCCTCGAACGTGTACTTGCGGCTCGCGAACGCGGGGGCATCCTTGGAGGGAGCCACCGGCGCGGCATCGCCCTGCTCGTAGGCCTCGCCCGCGGCCGTGGCCTCGGCCAGGCGCTCGGCCTCCTGGTCCTTAAGCGCGGCCATGAGCGAGCGGATGCGGATGCGCGCGGCACCCAGGTTGGATACCTCGTCGATCTTGAGCACGGTGTAGATCTTGCCGCTGGCTTCCAGAATCTCCTGCACCTGATCGGTGGTCAGGGCGTCCAGACCGCAGCCGAAAGAGTTGAGCTGGATCAGGTCCAGGTCGTTGCGCATCGTCACAAAACGGGCGACGGCGTACAGGCGGCTGTGGTACATCCACTGGTCGACGACGCGGATGGGGCGCTCGGGCTTCACGAGATGCGCGAGCGAATCCTCGGTAAAGACAGCAAAGCCAAAGCTCGAGATAAGCTCAGGCAGGGCGTGGTTGATCTCGGGGTCGTTATGGTAGGGGCGGCCGGCGAGCACAATGCCATGGCCACCGTGGTCCTCGACCCACTTAAGGGCCTCCTCGCCCATGGTCTGGATGTCCTCGTGGAAACGCGCGTCGGCCTCAAAGGCGGCGTTGACGGCGGCATCGACCTCGGAGCGCGTGATCTTGGGTCCACGCACGCGACCGCGACCGGCTTGCGCATCGGCCACACGGTCGACGGCGAGCACCTGGTACAGACGGCGCTTGAGCTCGGTCTTATCGTGATAGGGCACAAACGGGTACAGGAACTCGATGTTCTGCTCGCGGATCTCGTCGATGTTGAGCGCCAGCGCCGTGGGATAGCTCATGACGATGGGGCAGTTGTAGCAGTTACCGGCGGTCGGGTCCTCCTTGCGCTCCCAGCGCACGCACGGCATCCAGATAAAGTCGACGTCACGGTCGATGAGGTTCATCACATGGCCGTGGCTCATCTTTGCCGGGTAGCACACGCTCTCGGACGGCATGGACTCGATGCCCGCCTGGTAGGTCTTCTTGCTCGACTGGTCGGACAGCTGCACGCTAAAGCCCAAGCGCGTAAAGAACGCATGCCAGAAGGGGTAGTTCTCGTACATGTTGAGCGCGCGCGGGATGCCGACGGTACCACGCGGGGCCTCGTCGGGGCTCAGTACCTCGCGGTCAAAGAGCAGCTCGTTTTTCTTTTTGAAGAGGTTGGGTGCCTCGGTCTTCTGCTTTTTGTGGCCGGCGCCCTTCTCGCAGCGGTTGCCGGTGATAAAGCGCCTGCCGCCGCCAAAGTCGTTGACGGTAAGCTGGCAGTTGTTAGAGCAACGGCCGCAGCGGACGTGCTTTTGCGTCACAGTGAGGTGCGCGATGTCCTCGGCCGAGAGGATGGTCGAGGTGCCGTCGGCGCCGGCGCGATCGCGGGCGAGCAGGGCCGCACCATAGGCGCCCATGCATCCGGCGATGTCGGGGCGCACGGCGTGCACGCCGGTGAGCTGCTCAAATGCACGCAGCGTGGCGTCGGACATAAAGGTGCCGCCCTGGACGATCACCTGGCTGCCGATCTCCTTGGGGTCGCGCAGCTTAATGACCTTGAACAGGGCATTCTTGATGACGGAATAAGACAGGCCGGCCGCGATGTCGCCCACCGTGGCGCCTTCCTTTTGCGCCTGCTTGACGCGCGAGTTCATAAAGACCGTGCAGCGGCTGCCCAGGTCGACGGGGGCCTTGGCATGGATGGCGGCATCGGCGAACGCGCGCACGTCCATGTTCATAGAGACGGCGAAACTCTCGATAAAGCTACCGCAACCCGACGAACAGGCCTCGTTGAGCATGATGTGCTCAATCACGCCGTCCTTGACGCGCAGGCACTTCATGTCCTGGCCGCCGATGTCCAGGATAAACTCGACGCCGGGCAGGAATGCCTTGGCGCCGCGCAGGTGCGCGACGGTCTCGATCTCGCCGGAATCGGCCTTGAGGGCCTCGATGAGCAGCGCCTCGCCGTAGCCCGTGGTGGTCACGTGGCCGATGGTGCAGCCGGCAGGGATGTGATTGTAGAAATCGGCCATGATGACCTTGGCCGTGCCCAGGATGTCGCCGTTGTTGTTGCCGTACCAGGTGTGCAACAGCTGGCCGTCCTCGCCCACGAGCGCGGCCTTCATGGTAGTGGAGCCGGCGTCGATGCCGATGAACACGCGGCCGGTGTAGCCGTCGAGCTTACCCTTGGGGACGACTTCCTGGTCGTGGCGGTTCTTGAACTCGGCAAAGTCCTCGTCGGTGGCAAAGAGCGGATCCAGGCGCTCGACCTCGGCACCCTGCGTGTCACCCAGGCTGTCGATGGCCTCGATAAGCTGCGGGAACGTGCTGAGCTTGTTGGACTCGTGCGCCATGGCAGCGCCGCTCGCCACAAACAGGTGGGCGTTTTGGGGCACAATGCGGTGCTCCTCGTCCAGGTTGAGCGTGAGGTAGAAGCGGTGGCGCAACTCGGAGAGATACTGCAGCGGGCCGCCCAGGAAGGCGACGTTACCGCGAATGGGACGGCCGCACGCCAGGCCCGAGATGGTCTGGGTCACGACGGCCTGGAAGATGGAAGCGGCGACGTCCTCGGGGCGGGCGCCCTCGTTGAGGAGCGGCTGCACGTCGGTCTTGGCAAAGACGCCGCAACGGCTGGCGATGGGATAGATGGTGGTGGCGTTGGCCGCGAGCTCGTTGAGGCCGCTCGCGTCGGTGTGCAGCAGAGTGGCCATCTGATCGATGAACGCGCCCGTGCCGCCGGCGCAGGTGCCGTTCATGCGCTGCTCGATGCCGTTGTCAAAGTAGATGATCTTGGCGTCCTCACCGCCCAGCTCGATGGCGACATCGGTGGCCGGGATAAGGGTCTCGACGGCGCGTTTGCTGGCGATGACCTCCTGGACAAACTCCAAGTCGAGCCACTGGGACAGCAGCAGACCGCCCGAGCCGGTGATGGCGCAGGTCATCTGGGCCGTCGGCAGCACAGTCGCGGCGCCCTCGAACAGATCGCGGGCGCAGGCACGGACGTCGGTGTGGTGGCGCTGGTACTTGGCGTAGACGATCTGGTTGTCATCGTTGAGCACGGCAAGCTTGACGGTGGTGGAGCCCACGTCGATGCCCAGGTGCAGGTTGCCGCGGGCGGCCTCGGGGTTGAAGATCGCGCCTTCGGGGGCGTGGGCGGCGGTGGCGGTTACGGACTCGGCAACGTTGGGCGTGGCTGCGTCAGCGGTGAGCGTCTCCCCTGCCGCGTTCTTGGCATCGGCAACTGCCTCGGCAACTTTCTCGGCAGCCGCGGTCGCGGCCTTCTGCGCGGCGTCCACCACGGCGGGCGCGGCCTCGCGTGCGGCAGCGACCATACGATCCTTGATGCCCTCGACGAGTTTGCTCATTGTCTCTCCTCTTAGTTGTTGGACTCGACGGTTGCGGCGGTGTCGGCCGCGTCCTCGAGCTGCAAGTTCAATAGCTTCATGCCGTATTCCGGCACGTTGATATCGATGGGTTGGCCATACAGGTCACCAGGGCGCACAAAAGCGAGCACCGTCATAATGCGCGCCATGGCCTCGGGCGATTCGGTGAGCCCACGCTCAAACCAGCGCTGAATCATGCCGACCTCGGCGCTCACGACGTAGGTGACGTAGTAGTCAAAGAACGTGCCCAGCGCCAGGCCCAAAATGCCCGTCTGCGCACGCGGCACCACAGCCTCACGCGCGGTGTCGATGATCCTTTTAATGAAGGCCTGGTCGCCGCCCGGACCCAGCAGCGCACCGATTAAGTCGCGGTTGGCCGCAAGATAGCGCAGCAGTTCAACCGAACCGGGCGCCGGCTCGAGTTCATCGATGTTGTGGTAGAGATCGGGCAGCTGAGCTGCGGTGATGAGCTCAATGCGTTCACGGATCTCGGCCAGCAAGCCGTCCTCGATTTGATTGATGAAGTCGGGGATATCGCGGTAGTGCGAATAGAACGTGCGGCGCGTAAGGCCGGCGCGCTCGGTGAGCGACGCGACATTAATGCGCGAAAGGTCGCCGCTTTCGGCAAGCTCGCTGGCAAGTGCCTGGCGAAGGGCACGCTGCGAGCGAAGGGACCGGCGATCGCATTTCTCGAGCTGGGACAAGCGTCCTCCTTGTTACTCAGCCTGTGCGCTATTGCACAGTGCGAGTATTATTGCACACCGTGTGCATCAACACGTAAAGGCAATATTTGGAATGTGACGAGGGGGCAGTCCCTTTGTCACATTATTCGATGATGGTGCGGGAGCTCTGCTTATGCATGGTGGCGAGCATGTGTTTGGGGACGGCGTGGACCATGCAGCTGCCGATAGTTGCGCTCGCGGCGACCTTGGCTGCATCGCTAGCGTTTTTGGTCGCGTAGCTGTGGCGGAAACGCTTGAGCATGGCGATGTCGTTTCCGCCGTCGCCATAAACCGCGACCTCGTCCTCGGCAATGCCGTAGTAGCCCGCCAGCCAGGCCACACTCTCGCCCTTGTTACACGCCACGTCCGTGATCTCGAACATCACCGGATCGAACGGCGCGTTGACCACACGGTCCGAGCGCTCGGCAAGATACGCCTTAAGGTCGCGCTCCAGCTCGGGCGAGGTCACGCGACAATTGATCTTGCATACATCGTGGCGCAGGATGTCACCGATCGACTGGTCGAAATACTGCTCCTCGTGATACCCGCCGCGCGCACGCATGCCGCGCATCACGATGCGCTTGATGGGACTGTCCTTTTTAAAGCCCGCCTGATGCATCTCGAACGAACCGCTCGAGTACATGCCATCGGGCGTGGAACAATCAAAGCAAATGTCCGGGAACGCCTTGAGCAGTTCCTCAGTGACCTGCGGATCGATGGTCCAAGTCTTGAGCACCTCGCCATGGCTGTCGCGCACGATGGATCCATTGGAGCAGCAGGCGTCAAGCGCCAAGCCCGTAAAGCCATGCTCGCCGATCGGCAACGTCGAGCGTCCAGTCGCGGGAACCACGTGCAGGCCAGCCACAGCCAGCTCGCGAATGGCGCGGCGGATGGTCCCATCCGCCTCGTGCAGGGCGTTCAGCAGCGTTCCGTCTAAGTCACTCGCGAACATCTTGATCATGGACATGCCTCTCCTTCGTCTGCCCGATATTGTAGACGAAGGAGAGGCATGTCCAAACAATGCCGTCCCGGCGCGGCGTACCACCGCCTTCACAAATTCACGGTGCCCCAGCGCGTTAAGACAATCGCCGCAATCGATTTTTCAGCCGATAAAACAGAGCCGTCGTCAACGTCAGCACCGCCAACATGGCTGCGAATACAATCGCCGGTGTCCATCGATCATATGCAACCCCGTACGTCAATTGGCCGATAGGTATTGCGCAGGAAAGGACCATGTAAACGACCGAAAGCACTTTTCCGCAGAGCTCAGTCGGCGCTGCCCGCTGAACAAACGCGATGATTTCAACCGACGCAATGCTCGCCCACACCATGACCCATGCCGAACCAACCACAAACACGGTGAGCATGCATGCATCTGCGCCGAACAGTAGCGTGACAATGATCGGTGCGACTCCAAAACAGATCATCGCAACATATCGACATATGCCATTGAAAGAAAAACGATGCGGCCAAATGCCGACCAAGCCACTGCCGGCAAGACCACCCAAGCCCATAGCCACCTCAACTATCCCAACGCAGGACGATTGCATGCCGAGATGCTTTGTAACAATAATGGGAGCGCCAATCATTAGCCCAACCAACGCAAGGTTCAAAACTGCCGCAAGCAAAATCACAGCGACCAATAATGCATTTTGCAACAGATACCGAATCGACTCCCGAAAATCGTTTCGGCATGTCGTACGAGTCGCGCCGTCTCCCATCGTTTCAAATGAGGCATTTTGCTTGAGCGCGCCCCCAAACAAGAGAGCTGAAATCGCAAACGCCACCGACGCGGTTGTGCAAAGAGCATCGATGCCAAAGTACCCATAGACTGCCGTCCCGACCACAGGGCCCAAGATATTGCTCACCATGGTCATCTGCGAAACCAATGCAGTGGCCCGCTCAACCTTCTCTTCACCCGCCATGCGCACCGTCTCAATTTGGAGCATTGGCTTCAGCAGCGATTGAGAACCATATTGAACACAAAGTATCGCTACTACGACGACCGCAAGAGGCAATGAGTGCTTCATGGGGATAGACAGCAGTGATGCAGTCATCAGAGCAATGCCGAGGGACACGAGGACCTCGCGATGTCTTCCCCTATCCGCCAAGATTCCGCCAACCGGAGTTGCAAGTACGCCGGGTATGAACGCTATCGCCGCGACGACGCCATATAACGTTGACGATCCACTGCGATCGAACAAGTAAAGTGGATACGCAAAGCACAGCGCCGACAGCATCGAATACGTGCACAGCTGCGCAACCAGAAGTTCCGCGAGCCTGATTGACCGCACTGTTTTTGATTTCAACGAGACACCGACGTCTCTCAGCCCAGCCATAAGCCCACCCCCTATACATACCACTAGTATGTATTTAATGACTTGAAAAGGGCAGCCGTGGCTACCCTCACAAATCAATTACATACCGTTGGTATCTATATTACCACCCGGCGCGGTCCCATACGCCCCAAATCTGCGCCGTTGTCTGAAGCACTTCATTACCCAAATCGAGCCCCACCGCGGCAGCCATCTGCGCCAAACATTGTGCGCGAGCGAGCATTCGCTCCTTGGGCTCGAGCGGACGGAACAATGGCAGCAGCCAAAGATTCGCCAACAACGATACGGCCTCCGCCGCTTCGCGCGGGCATTCGCACGCAATGGAGCCGTCGGCGATGCCCTCCTCGATCACTGGCAAGAGACAGCCATCGGCCGACTCGTCAAATGAGCCCTGGTACTGCATCGCCAGTAGGCGCGAGCTTTTTACCGGATCTGCTGCAGGACGCATACGTGCCCATAGCTCAATTTGTGGAACAACGGACTCGGGAGCGTACAGTCGCTTGAGCTTTTGGGCTCCGGTCATATTACCGACGCCAAGCATCGAGCGGCGGTGCTCAACAATCGGAGTCATCGCCCGATCAAACGCGGCGTTGAAAATCTCTTCTTTGCTCTTGAAGTGATGATAGACAGCGCCCTTGGTCATGCCGTCGAGACGGTCAACGATATCTTGAATACTCGTCCCCTCATAACCCTGTGCGCAGAATAGCTCCAGTGCCGCGTCGAGAATCTTCGCGACCGTCTCCTCGGGATATTTATTGCGACCCATAATCCGCCCATCCGCAACGCAAGCCTTGTGCCTCATTGCAGCATTTTAACGTTGCGGATGGCAGACGGTCGATTCTACACCGCGGCGGGGCCATGTTCGCCGGTGCGAATGCGGATGACTTCCTCGACCGGCTCGACCCAGATCTTGCCGTCGCCGACGGCGCCGGTGCGGGCGGCATTGCAGATGATGTCGACAATTCCGTCGACATGTTCATCGGCGCAGATGAGGGTGAACTGCACCTTGGGGATGGTATTGACGAGCAGTTCGTTGCCGCGCACGTATTCCTTCCAGCCATGCTGTGCACCGCAGCCCTGCACCTGGTTGATAGTCATACCGCGAACATCAGCAGCAAACAGCGCATCTTTGAGAACCTCAAGCTTCTCAGCACGAACGATCGCCGTAATTTTCTTCATAGTGAATTCCTCTCAATAATCAACGTATCCCTTTACATGAGACGCGGGTTTCCCAGGTGCCGTAAACCAACCTCAGAGATCAAAAAAGTTCAACTGACTGGTCTTAGCAGGTTTCCCAAGTGCCGCAGATTGCCGTGAAAGAGGAGCGAAGCGTACTTAAGTACGTGAGCGACGATTGAACGGCAAGGTGCGGTGCTTGGGGAAGCTGCTAATCGAGTCCGGAGAATGAGGGGTATGCGCTCTCGCCGTGCTGACTCGCATCCAGGCCCAGCGCCTCGTCGGCCTCGTCCACGCGCAGGCTACCGTGGAACAGCGCCTTGACCACCGCGGCGATCACCAAGTCGAGCATCAGCACAATAACGACCGTCACCACAATGCCCAGAACCTGCGAGACAAGCAGCGACACGTCGCCCGTGAAGAACAGGCCGCCCTTACCGGTCCACGAGAGCTCCGGCACGCAGAACAGGCCCGTGAGCACACCGCCCAAGATGCCGCCGATACCGTGGCAACCGAACGCGTCGAGCGCATCGTCGTAGCCGAACTTGGTCTTAAGATGGCTGATGGCCAGATAGCAGACGGGCGATACGATCAGGCCCATGACCAGCGCCGCCCACGGCTCGACAAAGCCCGCACCCGGCGTAACCACCACAAGGCCCGCAACCAAACCGGTGCTAGCACCCACCAGCGTGGGACGATCGGTGTGCACGCGCTCGACGACAAGCCACGAGACCATGCCCGCCGCGCTGGCCGTCACGGTGTTGAGGATGGCGAGTGCCGCCACGGCGTCGGCCTTAAACTCGCTGCCGCCGTTAAAGCCAAACCAACCAAACCAAAGTAGACCGGCGCCCAGCGCCACAAACGGCACGTTATGCGGACGGTAGCTCACCATGCCAAAGCCGCGACGACGGCCGAGCATTAAGCAGAGAATCAGGCCCGTGAGACCGGACGAAATGTGTACCACGTCGCCGCCGGCAAAGTCGAGCGCGCCGATGATGTCGCCGATAAAGGAACCATCGCCGCCCCAAACCATGTGGGCGAGCGGCGCATAGACCACGAGCAGCCAAATGCCCAGGAAGGCCGTCATGGCACCAAACTTAACGCGGCCTGCCAGACTGCCCGTAACGATAGCGGCGGTGATCATGGCAAACGCCATCTGGAAGGCGATGTTGATGATCTGAGGGTAGACGGCACCATCCGCAGCATTGCCCTCGGCCGCCTGCAGCACCTGGTTGAGCACCGGCAGGCACAGCAACTGGTCAAAGCCGCCAATAAACGGGCTAGAACCGTCGCCACCGTAGGCCAGCGACCAGCCGGCAACAATCCACAGCACACCAACCAGGCCAATGGCGCCAAAGCACATAAGCATGGTGTTGATGACATTTTTGCGCCTGGACAGGCCGCCATAGAAAAACGCCAGACCCGGTGTCATTAAAAACACGAGCATGGTGCAGATGAGCATAAACGTTGTCGATCCCGTATCGTACATTCGCTCCCCCTTGGTCGCATGAACGTTGTCGGCGCTCATGATGCGGCCGAGGGGCAACTGGTGTAGACCAGATACGGCGTTGTTAAACGCTGCGTTGTCGAATGGAAACGGCACCGCAATCTTGGAAACGGCGCGGCAACGGACGCGAAACGAACGGGAAACGTGCGAACGAGAAGGGCGCGCTTGGCTCCGCTCTGGCTAGCGCCGGAACAGCTCGCGGGCTCGGTCGCGGAGGTCGGTAGCTCGAATGACACCCTCGTAACGATTGATGCACAGACGCGGGAAGGCGTTAAAGAAGCGTAGGTCGCGGCGGCTGAGTGACACGCTCGGTACCGGGCGGCTCATGCGCTTGCCGGCAAGGCGACGACCGAGCGACGGACGCGGCATACTCGGCGCGGCATCGGCCACGCGGCGGGCAGCGAGCGCCAGGCCGCGAGCACCATCCGAGATAAACGTCGGCATCGAAGTCTTCTCGCGCAGGGCATCGAGCGCCGCGTCGCCCAGCTCGGCCAGCCAAGCGTTAACGGCGCGACCGCGGATATGCGTCTGCGCCACCGAGTCAATCGCCGAATCGGGAATACGTTCGAGCATAGAGTCGGAGGCGTCGGCAAGCGACTCATTGATGCGGTCGGCAAGGTCGGCACGCACACGCTCAAGCTGATCGGACAGACGCCGCCAGCTCGCCAACGAGCACACCGCATCGACCATCATCGCGACCGCGACGATAAAGGCGGCCAAGCGCACGATTAGCACCGGCAGATGGCCAAGCAGCCCCAGCAATGCCGGCTCCACTAAACGGCAAATACACAACGCACCCAAGCCAAACGCGCAGGCCCAGTACAGGCAGATGCGTCCGTGCAGGTTAAACGGCAGATGCGAGTAATCCCAAAACCGGGCACCCGTCGTTTTTTCCAACAGCACGCCCACGCTATATTCGATCACGCTGCATACGAGCGCGGCAGCGACAAACTGGCTCGAGGCGTCTGGGATTCCACGCAGCAGCAACCAGCACGCAATGCCGCCCGCACCGTAGATGGGACAACACGGCCCTAGCAAAAAGCCGCTGTTGGCAAAGCGTCCGTGGTTGAGCATGGCGCAGACTGTCGACTCCCATACCCAGCCGCAAAAACCGTAGAAGGCAAACGAGAGTACCAGCGCCGAGAGCGGACAGGCGGCAAGCGTCGCGCCGTCAAATGCCATGTCGATCGCGGTTCCCACCGTCTACCCACTCCTCTTTTCGTTCGATTCTTTGCTCGAGCCGTCACTCGGGCCCTCGTTCAAATCGTTCGCGCCGCCTTTGCGCGGCAGACGGCCGGCAATCGTCTCGCGCAGTGCGCACCATTTATCCGCCAGGCACACAATCCATGCCTCACGACACGTCGGCGGCACCGGTACCAGCGGAAACATATGCCGTACGATAATATTCCGCTCGCGCGGCGTCAGCTCAAAATCTTCCTCCGCACGCGCCAAGGCAAAAAACGGGTGACGAAAGCCATGCAGTCGATGGCTTGGGTCGGGATCGTGCCAGTCATAGAGAAAGTAATCGTGCAGCAGGGCCCCGCGCAGCAGCGATAAGCGGTCGACGGAGATACCGACGCGGCCCAGGCGCTCGGCAAAGGACAGACTTGCCCGCGCTACCGAGGTCACATGCGTATAGACCGTCACATCGCCATGTTGGATAAACTCATGCATCAGGTCCAAGCGGCCCGCCTGGGCAAGCTGACGGGCGGCATCGTCGACCTCGCGCGCGATTTTCTCGGCACGAACGGTATCGGACATGCGGCCTCCTTCCGGCGGCGCTCGGCGGCAAGCCGCGGCCTGCGCGCAATGAATAAAATCATCATCGAATTTACCAGTATGGCATCGGACAAAACGTTTTGCCCCACCAGTTGGCGAATTACCGCGCCGCCGTCACATATCAAACGCCAAAATGTGCGAGACTGTCTTGTGCAATTGTGCCGGCCGAGGGAGTGCCGGCGCACGATTCGCATGGAGTAACCCACAACGATGCTGCTTACGCAAACGACAACGCCCGAGGACGTCAAGGCTCTCGATCGCGCCGAGCTTCCGCTGCTCTGCGGCGAGATCCGCCACGCCATCCTCGAAAGCTCCGCCGCCGTCGGCGGGCACGTTGCCCCCAACCTGGGCGTCGTTGAGCTTACGGTTGCGCTCCATCGCGTGTTTAACTCCCCCACCGACAAAATTGTCTTTGACGTGTCGCACCAGACCTATGCCCACAAGGCGCTGACTGGGCGCGCGTACACCTATATCGACCCGGCACGCTACGGCGAGGCCTCTGGCTTTGCCAATCCCGACGAGTCCGAACACGACCTGTTCGCCATGGGCCACACCTCCACATCGGTGAGCCTGGGCTGCGGCTTGGCGCACGCTCGTGACCTGGCGGGCGATGCGTACAACGTCATCACCATCATTGGCGACGGTTCGCTTTCGGGCGGTCTGGCGTTTGAGGGCTTTAACAATGCCGCCGAGCTCGACAGCAACCTGATCATCATCGTCAACGATAACGACCAGTCCATTGCCGAGAACCATGGCGGCCTGTATCGCAATCTGGCCGAGCTGCGCGCCAGCAACGGCACCTGTGAGCGCAACGTTTTCCGCGCGATGGGGCTCGACTACCGCTATCTGGACGCCGGTAACGATGTGTTGGCCCTGGTCGACGCGCTGCAGGAACTGCGCAATATCGATCATCCCATCGTGCTGCACGTCTCCACCGCCAAGGGCAAGGGCTTTGAGCCGGCCCAGAACGACCCCGAACGCTGGCATCACGTGGGTCCGTTTGACATGGCAACTGGACGCAAGCTCTGCCCGGGCCATCCGAGCGAGCCTGCGCCGCGCACCTATGCCGACATTACGGGCGAGGCGCTCAGCGCCGCCATCGAGCGCGATTCGCAGGTCGTGGGCATCACGGCCGCCACGCCCTACATCATGGGCTTTACACCCGAGCTTCGCGCTGCCGCCGGCAAACAGTTCGTCGATGTGGGCATTGCCGAGGAGCACGCCGTGACCTTTGCCACCGCGCTTGCGCGCTCGGGCGCCAAGCCGGTCTTTGGCGTGTACGGTACGTTCTTGCAGCGTGCCTATGACGAGCTGTGGCACGACCTGTGCCTCAACGACGCCCCGGCGACCATCCTTGTATTCGGCGCGTCGATCTTTGGCACCACATCCGAGACGCATCTTTCGTTCTTTGATATTTCCATGCTGGGCGCTCTTCCCAACATGCGCTACCTGGCGCCGGCCTGCATGGAGGAATATCTATCCATGCTGAGCTGGTCGCTCGACCATCGCGAGCATCCTGTGGCGATTCGCCTGCCCGGCATTGGCCTGGTAAGCCGCCCCGACTTGGCGCCTGCCGAGAACGCCGATTACGGTGTCGCGCGCTACAACGTGGTGCGCCAGGGCCGCGACGTGGCCGTGCTCGCGCTCGGCGATTTCTTTGAGCTGGGCAAGCGTGTGGCAAACCGCTTGGCAGCCGAATACGGTATCGAGGCCACGCTCGTCAACCCTCGCTTTGCAACCGAGCTTGACCGCGAGTTCCTCGACAGCCTTGCCACCGAGCATCGCGTTGTCGTCACCCTCGAGGACGGCATCTTGGACGGCGGTTGGGGCGAACGCGTCGCGTGCTACTTGGCCTGCACGCCCGTGCGCACGCGCACCTTCGGCATCGCCAAGGGCTTCCCCGACCGCTACGACCCCAACGAGCTGCTCGCTCAGAACGGCATGACGGTCGAGAACATGGCCGCCGAGGCCGTAAGGCTACTCAACGAGTAAAAAACCTCCGCAAGGGAAGCACCCCTGCGGAGGTTTTTATTTTCGCGGCGCGATTATCTCAATCTGTAACATCTATGGCCCGAATTCCCGTCTAACTGTTACAGGTCTAGACAAGACGTCTTAGTCCCTGACGTTTGTCTCAATCTGTAACAGATAGAGACCTTTTGTCCGTCCAGATGTTACAGATTGAGACATTCGAATCCCATTAAGGAGATAATCTCAATCTGTAACAGCTAGAACCCATTTCCTCGTCTACCTGTTACAGATTGAGACAAAGCAGCGAGGCAGGCCACCACATCTGCAAGAACCACCACAAAGGTGCCTGTCCCTTTTTGGTAGGAAGAATTACCCATAAGGTAAGTATGTTTCTGAGTTATTTCGTGTTGACCCATCTGAGCGGGATAGGGTATAACTCTACTCAACCGCTAGGGATTTTATTGAGAAAGGTGTTCTACCATGAGCAAGAACCTCTCCCAGCAGGTCGTTCTCGACCGCCGCGGCTTTGTCGCCGCCACCTTCGCAACCGTCGCCGGCCTTGGTCTTGCCGGCTGCTCTGACACCAGCGCCGAGGCTGACAAGGGTTCCGCCGCTGGCTCCTCCAAGAGCTCCGAAGATACCGAGGCTTCCACCATACTCGATGCCAAGGCATTCGACAAACTCGTCGACAACGGCCCCAAGGCCGATGACGACGCCATCGCCGCCAGCACCTGGGCCACGGCCGTCAAAGACGCCGGTGTCTTTAAGATCGGTGGCGTTCAGACCTCCACACTTTTCTCCCTCCTCAACGAGAAAGACGGTCAGACCCGCGGCTTCGATGCCGGTATCGCACAGCTCCTGTCCAACTACATTCTGGGCGAGAACAAGGTCGAGATCACGCAGGTGACCTCGGACACGCGCGAGTCCGTCCTGCAGAACGGCCAGGTCGACGCCGTCTTTGCCACCTACACCATCACTGACGAGCGCAAGAAGCTCGTCTCCTTTGCCGGTCCCTATTACTACACGCAGCAGGCCATCCTGGTGCTCGCCGATAACGACGACATCAAGAGCGTCGACGACCTGGCCGACAAGAACGTCGCCGTCCAGTCCGGCTCCAACGGCCCCGCCATCCTGGAGGAGTTCGCTCCCAAGGCCAGCCAGCAGGAGTTCAAGACCGACGAGGAGGCCCGCCAGGCACTCCAGCAGGGTCGCGTTGACGCCTACGTCATCGACAACAACATGCAGCAGAGCGCCCTAGTCCGCGAGCCCGGTAAGTATAAGATCGCCGGCAAGCCCTTCGGCAGCAAGGAGCCCTATGGCATCGGCCTGCCGCTCGATTCCGACGGCGTCGCCTTCGTCAACGACTTCCTTAAGAAGATTGAGGACGACGGCACCTGGACCGAGCTGTGGCAGATCTGCATCGGTGACCGCACGGGTGACACCAATGTTCCCGAGCTGCCCGAGATCGGCGCCTAGGCAACGCGCCTAGTAACGGCCGCAACGAAACCATACGGAAACGCACGGTGCGCTTTATTGCGCTAAACTGTTTCTTCACTGAGTTGTCGGGGCTTCCGTACACACGGGAGCCCCTTTCCTTATCGGCGGGAGGTCCGCATGAGTCTCTCCGAGCTCTGGTCGCTCTATGGCCAGAACTACATTGACGCGCTGCTAGCAACCTGGGGCATGACGCTTGAGTCGTTTGCCATCGCCATGGTGCTGGCCGTCGCCGTCACCGTGATGCGCGTGTCGCCGCTCAAGCCGCTGCGCGTCTTTGGCGACCTGTATGTCCAGGTCTTCCGTAACATCCCCGGCATCGCGCTGCTCATTATCGTCGTCTACGCGCTGCCGCCGCTCAAGGTCGTCCTGCCCTACCGCACCTGCGTCATCGTCGCCACAGTGCTCTTGGGTTCTGCCTTTGGCTCCGAGAACTTTATGAGCGGCATCAACACCGTCGGTGTCGGCCAGGTGGAAGCCGCCCGCTCGCTGGGCATGAGCTTCAGCCGTATCCTCGCCAAGATCGTGATTCCGCAGGCGCTGCGCTCGAGCGTGCTGCCCATGACCAACCTCTTTATCGCCGTCATGCTCACCACCGCGCTCGGCAGTCAGGTGCCGCTTAAACCGCAGGAGCTCACCGGCGTGGTGAGCTACATCAACACGCGCTCGCTCGGCGGCGTCGCCGCGTTCTTTATCTCGGCGCTCGGCTACCTGGGCACGGCCTTTGTGGTGAGCCACATTGGCAACTATATCGATAAGAAGGTGAGGATCCTCCGATGAGCAAGCACTCCACCTCCGCGCTCACCATGCGCGATGCGCTCTACGAGGCTCCCGGCCCCAAGATGCGCGCCAAGATTCGCGTCGGCACCGCCATCTCACTTGTTGCCGTGGCCGCGCTCATCGCTCTGGTACTGCAGCGCTTTTATGTGACCGGCCAGCTTTCGGTCCATTACTGGTACTTCTTTACGCACCTCACCACCTGGAAGTTCCTGCTTGCCGGTTTTGAGGGCACGGTAAAGGTCGCGCTCACCGCCGGCGCCATCGCGCTGGTACTGGGCTTAGCCCTCATGCTCGGCCGTACCAGCGACATCAAGCCGCTGCAGCTGGTCTGCCGCGTGCTCACCGATTTCTTCCGTGGCGTGCCGAGCCTGCTGTTCATCTACTTCTTCTTTTTGGTGCTGCCTCAGTACAAGATTTCACTGCCGTCGTTTTGGATGCTCACGCTTCCCGTCGCGCTCGCTGCAGCCGGCGTACTTGCCGAGATCTTCCGCGCAGGCGTCAACGCCGTGCCGCGTGGTCAGGTCGAGGCAGCCCAGGCGCTCGGTCTCTCCAAGGCCAAAATCACCTTTAAAATCGTATTGCCCCAGGCGATTCGGTTTATCATTCCGTCGTTGATTTCGCAGCTCGTGGTCGTAGTCAAAGACACCACCGTCGCCTATGTGGTGAGCTACCCCGACCTCATGCAAAATGCCCGCGTGCTCATCACCAACTACGACGCGCTCGTATCGGTCTATCTGGTGATCGCGGTCATCTACATCCTCATCAACGTCGCGATCAACAAGGCCGCTGTCTACGTTTCGCACAAGACCGGCGCGACCATCATCCGCTAACGCTTTACCATTTCGAGTCATAAGGAGCCGAGCACCATGGCACAGAGCACCTCTTCCACCGGCAATCAGCCGCTGATCGAGCTCAGGCACGTCGATAAGCACTACGGCGACCTGCACGTTCTCAACGACATCAATCTCTCGGTCGACCGCGGCGAAGTCGTCGTGGTGATCGGCCCCTCGGGCTCGGGCAAGTCGACCATGTGCCGCACCATCAATCGCCTGGAAACCATCGACTCGGGCGAGATCCTCATCGAGGGCGAGCCCTTGCCGCAGGAAGGCAAAGACCTTGCCCGCATGCGTGCCGAGCTGGGCATGGTGTTCCAACAGTTCAACCTGTTTGCACATATGACGGTACTGCAGAACGTCATGCTGGGACCGGTCGATGTGCTGGGCGTGTCCAAGGAGGAGGCTCGTGAGCGCGCCATGGACCTGCTGAGCCGCGTGGGCGTGGCCGAGCAGGCCGACAAGGTACCCGCACAGCTTTCGGGCGGCCAGCAGCAGCGCGTGGCCATCGCCCGTTCTCTTGCCATGCAGCCCAAGGCCATGCTCTTCGATGAGCCCACGAGTGCCCTTGACCCCGAGATGATCAATGAGGTGCTCGAGGTCATGGTGCGCTTGGCGCAGCAGGGCATGACGATGATCGTGATTACGCACGAGATGAACTTTGCCCGCCGCGTAGCCGACCGTGTCGTGTTTATGGCCGATGGCCAGATTGTGGAAACCGGCACGCCCGACGGGTTCTTCGACCACCCCCAGACCAAGCGCGCCCAGGACTTCCTCAACTCCATTAAGGGCCACTAGCCAGCCACCCCGTGGGACAAATCCATTGAAAGTGTTGTCCTACGTCTCTCATGCGCCCTGTCACCTTTAGATTCGAAAGCAACACCTATGATCGGAACTCGCACTTCATCGTCCTACACCCCACATGTCGACGTCGCCCCCACCGACCGCCCACTCATCCTCGTCGCACCACGCTGGGAAGAGGCAAAGCCGTTTTTAAGCGAGATGCTCTCCCCCAATGAGGAAATCGCAAGCGTCTTTGTCGACGCCATTCTTGCCGCCGGCGGTCTGCCGCTGCAGATGTCCATTACTGAAGACGTCGACGTTATCCGTCATTACGTGGAAATCGCTGACGGTATCGCCATTCCCGGCGGCCCCGATGTCAATCCCAAACGTTGGGGCGATGATCGACCCTACGACCCCACCCTCTGCTGCGAGATCCGCGATAGTTTTGAGTTTAAGCTGGTCGACGAGGTACTCCGCGCCAAAAAGCCGCTCTTTACCACCTGCCGCGGCACGCAGCTGCTCAACGTCGCCACCGGCGGCACCCTGTGCATGGACGTGCCGAGCCTGGGCGCGCGCGAGGGCCGCACGCAGTGGCGCCATACCCACGTGCTCAACGATCCCGTGCACCCTGTCGAAGTCATGCCGGGCTCGCTGCTGGAGCGCGCGCTTGGCGGCCACAGACTGATCCAGACCAACTCAGCACATCACTGCTGCGTCGATCGTCTGGGTAAAAGCACGCGCTTGGTCGCCAAGGCAACCGACGGTATTCCCGAGTGCATCGAGGTCGAAGGCCAACCATTCTGTCTAGGCGTGCAATGGCATCCCGAGTACACGTGGAAGACGCTCGAAACCGACTTTAACCTGTGGAAGTCGTTTGTCGAGGCGGCGGCAAAGGTAAAGCAGGCCCGCTAGCTCGCGAACCACTCAGGTTAAAGCCTCCTAAGCCGGGGGGGGGCGGACACCAGCTACGGTGCCCGCCCCCCTGTATTTGATATGCTCGGTATGATTATCCCTCACAAACAATCAGAGAAATCTCGACCGCAATCGGTCGACAGTAAAGCAAATGATAAAAACGCTTGCTACGTTTATGAGGCAGTCAATTAAAATCGAGATGCATTGACCATTCCCCAACGGGGTCACGCCGCAAATCCACATGAGCATCGAGGCTGGAAGCGGAAGCATGGAATTGGCCCCGATCTGTATGTAGATCGCTACGACGTTGACAAGCAACAGCATGCCAATCGGACCGAAGCCGGACCCAAAATAGGAAACAACGATTACGCAAGAAACCACGTATGCAAGGCAGGCAGCGGCAGCAAGAACAAGTCGATAGCAAAATACATGCAGGTTGAAATACTGCTGAGCATCCGAAACGATTGCGCAGTTAAGACAGTACAAAACGACACTCGACAGGACAAACGCGCCCAAAAGGGCAAAAGAAGATAGCACCACTCGCGCAACGATAGCGCACACACGCTTCCCTCCCCGAGCCTCCGACAACCCCCACGGTTCCTCGACAAAGCCCGAACTGACAAAGCGCGGCACAATGCAAGCCGCGATGAACGGAAAGAACAATGCATGGGCCAACGGGGCTACGTTGAACAGCAGACCGCGAAAAACCTCTGCATTGCCAAATAGAAGGACATCCTCCGCCGATAGCCGAAGCGTCGGGTCTGGGAAAAAACCCAAGAAACTGTTCTCACGGAGGCTACAGAACCACATCGGGAAAGAATTAAGCTGCAATATCACCATGTACGCATAAATTACCAGGATTAAGGCGTACGCCCATTTGCTCACATGCTTCAATTCTGACTGGAGAAGTCTTTTAATCTGACGAGCCATTGAGCACACCCCCAGCGCGAAAGCTCAAGAGAGCGTAAATCAATACCGATAGACAGCTGGCTGCCACGCCATATCCCAGAAGCGTCAGCTGCCCCATATCGCTATACCCAAGGGCACATCCGACTCCAAGGTACGGCCCCGGAAGGAAGAAGATCCATCGCAAGGATGGTATAGGTGCCTGAAGGAAGGCTCCGTAGAGCGTCAAGCTCATGACAAATCCAACTATCACCACGGCCCCGCTCAATACAGCGCTGCCCGTTATCCGATAGATGGTCACCGTCTCCAGCGCAACCGATATCACCAATACGGCGTTGACTATCATTGCAGGCAAAAATACAGTTAGTATGTTGTGCGAGTAGTTATGCCCTCCACGTATTATGGCTATTGCAAAAAGAAGGAGGCAAAGCGCGCTATACGCTGCGCCAATTATTAAAGCAGACGAAAATGCATGGGCTAGAGCCCCATAAAAGCGGTTGAGACCTCTTGCCGAAGAAATTCGGTGCCCCTCTTTATAGCCATGCTCCTGTAAAAGCACCAAACAAACGATGAGTGGAACGAACAGGGATGTACCGGCAAAAGCGCTGCGCGCAAGGGACTCATCAGGCGCAGAAGGATCGATTGCATTCCAGAGGAAACCAATATCCTCCCCACAAACGCCATAGCCAAAGACGAGCAACGTTGTTCCGTTTTTTAGAAAGATGCCGAAGAGAAGGCCGAACGCCAACATAAGCGCAAGACCAAACTTCGCCGGAAATATCCTGTGCCAACGCATCATATCTGCCTTTATGGGATGGATCGCCCGCTTCATAGCGAGACCGCCTTCATCAAGCGCCTGTAATACTCTTTTAGGGATGGCGCCTCATCCCTTATGACGTCCATCGATTCCTTTTTTAGCAGTTCACCGTCATGAAGAAACAGGCAGCTTGTTGCAACCGATGCCAGCTCATCCAAGTCGTGGCTAGAGATAAGCATGGTTTTGCCCTGCTCCCGATTCAATCGACCGATAAGGGCCCATATACTCTCGATGCCCAACGGATCCAATCCATTTGCCGGCTCATCGAAAATTAGTACGTCGGTGTCGCCCAATAAAGCCGTAGCTATATCCAGTCGCCGTTTCATTCCCAGAGAAAAACTGCTCACGCTCTTTTTCTCATCGACGTCCAGCCCGACCAGGCCCAAGACGCGAGGAATCTCACGTTTCTCATCGAGCCCCCATTCCGCACATCGGATCCGAAGATTCTCAGCCGCACTGAGAGATTGGTATGCTCCGCAAGAATCTGGCACATAGCCGACACGCGTCCGCATCAGGCTCAGCTCTTTTTTCGACTTGCCTCCAAAGAGCTCCACGCTCCCCGACGATGGCTCACAGAGGCCCAGCACTATTTTAATAAGCGTGCTTTTGCCCGCCCCGTTTGCACCAACAAGGGCGCAAAGCTCAGACTGATCCACCTCGAAGGAAACGTCATGCAAAACGCGCCGTTTCCCGTAGCGCTTTGACACCCTTGATAGCCTTATCGTTGATGCGTTCATTGGCCTCCCGTTCCGCTTGATAGCAAAACCGCTCATATCGTTCCTTCTTTACTTTATCGTTTTCCATAGTTGTTATTGTTTTTCGATAACTCATATTTGTCAAGATAATCTAAAAGAAAGAACCCGTGTTAGACACGGGTCCCTTCACGCTGATATTTCGTTTTAGTTGTTCGCCTTAAGCTACTCGTCGCTCAAATCGACAGCAAAGACTGATGTCGGAAGCGACGCCTCGTTGCCTCCGCCGTCCCGCATCTGCCTCACAACGTTTTTTGCACGCTCGACAATAAGCTCCTCAAGCTCTTTCTCGCTCACGCGCTGAATAATATCTCCCGGTTGACAATCAAGCTCATCACAGATATCGAGGAGCGTCTTTAGGCGAATAGCTTTTATCTTTCCGTTTCTAAGCTTTGAAATATTAGCCGGAGTATGCCCCGTCGCTCGAATCAGATCAGCACTGGTCTTTCCGGTCTTAAGCAGCTGCGTCTCAAGCTCGATGATGAGATAGCTCATGTTTCCTCCTACACAAGCTCGTCAGACTGCTCTTGGAGCAGCGAGGCATAACTCCAGATCGCCGAGATAAACAAACAGACAACTGCGCCGATAAACGACCCCGCATCAAAGGTAGCGCCTTGGCAAATCTCAATAACGAAGGAATGAGGCACAATGTAAAGCTCCAGTCCGCCAATGGTGAGATTGACCGATCCACAGGCACCAACAAGCGAAACCGCGGCGTTAACAGCAAAGGCAAGCGCGAGAACACGGATAAGCCGCACATGCGCCTTGGTAAAGGGCGAGACGCCCCGAGAGATGTTATGGCTGATTCCGCACAAAACGACAAGCGAAACACCCACGACGAGTGCCAGGCACAGCCCGCTTGGGATAACGATGCTCCCGCCATCGAAAAGCGTCACGACACCGAAAGAATCGACAGAAACAACGTTTGCAACCGCATACCAGATCACGTAAACAACCAACGCGGCAAAAGCGACGAGCATCCCTGCAAAAACGGCTGCCATGCAAAAACCAAGCTTCCTGATATTTTCGCCCGCCTTGGCCATACGCTGAACGCTGTTGGACATACACTCACCCTCATCGACTCTATCGTTATTCGAACAGTTTATCGAACAACGATATGGATTGCATGCGGAAAGCCCCGCCAGTGCGCATGGGCCATTCACTAATCAGAAGGGGTGAGCGTGGATTTTTGGACATGTATCGAACGAGAGTGGACAATCTCCCACTTTGAGGCCGCCACCGGGCCTAAAACGGGAGATTATCAACTCTCATAGTCATCAAAGCTCGCGAGCTCTTACTCGGCCGCCTCGCGCAAGGCCGACATCGTTGCCGCATATTGCTGCTGCAGCGCATGCATTCCCTCGCGAGCGCCGTCAACGGCATCGGCGCCGCGCAGCGCTTCGGTCACCACAACCGCCGGCTCGTACAGATTATCGAATCCCAGGTTCTGGCTCACGCCCTTGAGCGTGTGCGCTGCCATAAACGCACCTTCGGCGTCTCCTGCCGCCATGGCGGCCTCCAGCTTGCCCATGCTCTCGTCATCCAAAAACTTGAGGGCAAAGCGGGCAAGCATCTCATCGCCCATCAGCCGAGCGCAAGCGTCATCATAATTGGCACCGATCTTCTCATACGCCTCACGCATGGAAATCATGGATTAAAACTCCTTTGGTCAAACTAAATCGTGGGAAACGCAACGACGTCGGCGGGGCGTGCCAACGTCTCGGCAATTTGGTCTTGCACCTCGAGCAGGCAATCGAGCAGCAGCGGGTTAAAGGTGCCGCACTTACCGTCCAGGATCATCTGGATCGCCTCCTTGTGCGGGATAGCGTCCTTGTACACACGCACGCTCGTCAGCGCATCGTACACGTCAGCCACCGAAACCACCTGCGCGGCGATGGGGATATCGTCGCCCTTGAGGCCATCGGGATAACCCTTGCCGTCCCAGCGCTCGTGATGCCAACGCGCAATCTGGTACGCATATTCCATAAGCGCATTGCCGGCGTGATGGCTACCCAGCTTAAGCAGCATATCGGCGCCGATCGTGGTATGCGTCTTCATGATCTCGAACTCCTCGGGCGTAAGGCGCCCGGGCTTGTTGAGGATCGCATCGTCAATCGACATCTTGCCGATATCGTGCAGCGCCGAAGCCAGGGCGATCGTAGAGCGTTCCTCATTGTCGAGGGAGACCGTGCCGCTACGCTGGACCAGACAGCCAAGCAGCAGCTCGGTCAGCTTCTCGATGTTCGTAACGTGTCTGCCGCTCTCGCCGTTGCGAAGCTCCATGACGCCGGCCATGATGTCGATGAGCATGCGACTGTTCTTGACGCGCTCGTTGTACTGCTGGGACAGCAGGTTCGTCAGGCGGCGCTGTTTGGCGTATAGGCGGATGGTGTTGCTTACACGGCGGCGCACGACACGGGAGTCAAACGGGCGGTTGATATAGTCCGAGGCGCCCAGCTCGTACGCGCGCAGAACCATATCATCGGAATCTTCGCTCGAGATCATGATGACAGGCAGATTGTCGATACCCGATCGGCGCGACAGATCGGCCAGTACCTCAAAGCCACTTATGCCCGGCATGATAATGTCCAGCAGCACGAGCGACAACTCATCGCCATAGCGGTCGACCATGTCGAGCGCCGCACGACCGTTATCGGCCTCGAGGATACAATACTCGTCCTTGAGCATCTCGTTGAGAATGACTCGGTTCATCTCGGAGTCATCGACAATAAGCACCAAAGGCTTTTCGCTTTGGAAGGCCTCGATGGAATCGGCATCGGTCACGACCGTACCGGCTTTTGCCTTAGCGCGGCTCAGTAACTGGGCAGCGCGGCCAACGCCCTCATCGACCGTCTCGCCATGAATGCGAACGCCACCAACACATGCCGTCAAGCTCACGTACTCATGGCCCGGAATAATCGTGGAACGAACGGCATCGGACACCTGATGCAGGCGACGGGTGAAGTCATCGGAGGGAATATTGGGCATGACAACCACAAACTTGTCGCAGCCATAGCGCACAAGCTCGTCAGTCGAACGGATTCCGCTGCGCATGGCTGTCGCCACAGCACCGAGCGCAAGGTCGCCGGCATGACGGCCACACGTATCGTTGAAGACCCTAAAATCATCAAGGTCGATCACCGCAACGCCGGCATTCACGCGGGTGCTACGGAGCTTTTCCTCGTAATATCGGCGATTGCGCACATTCGTCAGCACGTCGGTGTAGACAAGGTCCTCTTCTGCGGCCTCTTGCTCATCGATCGGACGCACCATCAGCAAGACGTGAGGCTCGCCCTCGACCTTCAAAGGGCGTAGACGGGCGCGGTACTCAGTGCCATCATTGAGCAGTTGCTCCGACACCTCATCGGAGTCTGCCAAAGCCTCAAGACTTGACTGACGCAGACAAGGACACCGATCACCGGCGAGCAGGCAGTTAGGCTCACTCTTAATCTGATCGGCCGACAGCAAACGCACCACGGGGTAGGTCTTCGCGACACGGGCGACCTCGGCGGCAGCCTCCTCGTCGGTTAGATTGACCTCGTGATTATTGAGCATATGGGGCCCTTTCGATAGTTTCGCATGGTAGCGGTGGGTTCCAAATGTTACAAGGGTAACACCTTGCCGATGCAGGTAAGCACGTGAATGCTGTTACATTTTTATGAGTTGGCAGGCGGCGCGATTGAAGCCGCAGACGTGAGGTTTTGAGCACATTTGTTAACACGGCCGAAACGTTTGCGAGTGAAGACTGTTTTGATTTTTACGGCTGCTAGAGCTCCAGGATGCTACGGACAGTCTGGGCAGCCGCTGCCGGGCGATCGCGCAGGCCGTTGTGCGCGCCCGGGATTGTCACGAGGGGGCAATCGAGATATTCGGCAGCCGCTCGCGTACCAGCCTCGCGGGATGTGCCAATCGAGAGCTCGCCCAGGAGCACGGCGGCCACCGTTTTTGACGCGCGAACGCTATCCCAATCGGGAACGCAGGTCATAGCAATCCCGTATTCGTTTGCCATGAAACTGCGGCCGTTGCGCAGGGCATGTTTGGCTTCCGCTTCGGTCGTTCCAGGAGCCTCGGGGTCCAAGTCGCCGAGGGCTCCCAAGAAAAGCCGGAGCGCCCTTGAAACCTTTCCCGCCGCAATCATATCGAGCAAAACCGGAGCTGCGCCCATACCGACGCCTTTGTCCGACACAGCCGGCTCATGCAGAATCGCACGGGCAACGAGATGGGGTTCGGTGCGAAGAAGCTCCAGCGCCACCAACGTACCGGCGCTATGCGCAAGCACATTTGCCGGAGCGCCAACGTGTTCGATCACGGCTTGCAGGTCGGCGGCCTGAGCGGCAAGATCATAGCTGCCGTCTGCCGCATCGCTGCTGCCACCGCAGCCGCGGCGGTCGTAGGCAATTACGCGGTAGTTGCGGCTGAGCTCACAAGCGATACCGTCAAAAAATGTGCCGTCGACACAAGCGCCGTGCACGCACACCAAGGCAGGAGCATCAGGCGACACATCCGGGCCGACATATTCGCGACAGGCGATCGTGGTGCCCGCATTCTCGACCGTAAAATCCATGTTGTGCCCCCGTCATCAATGCTCATCCAGTTGCACGTCAGTGCGGTTGGATAGACCCGCATTGCCTTACACCTTGTTAACAGATTAACTTTACCCGACCCGAGGCTTTTCATGGCACGGCATCATGAGCGACGTGAAAAAACGAAACTTGTAAAGCAAGAGCCCACACCTTGCTTTGGAGCCGATGCTATGCTTAGGCACAATTGTCTTGAGGAGCATATGCCTATGTCTACGTTTTTGAATGCCAGCCCCATCTTTGGGCCCGTTCGCAGCCGTCGCCTTGGTCTCTCGCTCGGCGTCAACATGATGCCGGCCAGCGGCAAAATCTGCACGTTCGACTGCATCTACTGCGAGAACGGCCTCAACGCCGAGCGCCCCTGCCATGAGCCGTATAACACGGCTGCCGTGGTACTCGAAGCGCTCGAGGCAAAGCTGCGCGAGATGGCAGCCGAGGGCGAGCTCCCCGATGTAATCACCTTCGCAGGCAACGGCGAGCCCACCGCCGCACCGGAGTTTCCACGGGCCATCGCCGGCGCCGTCGCACTGCGCGACGAGCTTGCCCCAAACTCCAAGATCGCCGTGCTCTCCAACGGCACACGCGCCGACCGCCCCGAGGTGCACGACGCGCTCATGATGGTCGACGACAACATTCTTAAGCTCGATACCGTCGACCCGGCGTTTATCCAGCTGCTCGACCAGCCTGTTGGCCCCTACAACGTCGAACACCAGATCGAGACGTTCGCAAGCTTTGACGGTCACGTTATTATCCAGACGATCTTTTTGACCGGCGAGTATCAGGGCAAGCTCATCGACAATACCGGCGAGGAGTATGTTGCCCCCTGGCTCGCGGCGCTTGAGCGCATTCGTCCGCAGGAGGCGACCATCTACACGGTCGCGCGCGAGACACCAGTCGCCGGCCTTGCCAAAGCAGCGCCCGAGGTGCTCGACGCCATTGCCGCGCGCGTGCGCGCCCTCGGTATTCCCTGCCAGGTGAGCTACTAGCAAAACCACGCAGCAGCTAGTGCCCGCCATCCCGCCCCATCAGTTGCGGTGATATAGTTCCTATTTGTGCTGTTAAACCGCTTAAATCGGAACTATATCACCGCAACTTTTATGGCCGCGTGGGTGGGCTATACTAGCTGCGAATGAAAGGAAGTTAGCCATGTATGACAAAGGACCCGTGCCCGGCCGCAACGACGCTTGCTGGTGCGGCAGCGGCAAGAAATACAAGAAATGCCATAGCGCCTTTGATGAGCGCCTCGAGCGCTTGTGGGAAGAAGGCTGGGAGGTTCTGCCTCGCACGCTCTACAAGACTCCCGCCGATATCGAGGGCATCAAGCGCTCGGCAGCCATCAACGTGGGCGTGCTCGATTATGTGGGCGAGCATATCGCCGCAGGCATGACCACCAACCAGATCGACCAGATGATCTACGACTACACCGTCGAGCACGGTGGCACGCCGGCCGACCTCAACTACGAGGGCTACCCCAAGAGCGTGTGCACCTCGATCAATGATGTGGTCTGCCACGGCATTCCCTGCGATACGGACGTGCTGCACGAGGGCGACATCATCAACGTAGACTGCTCCACGATCTTGGACGGTTACTTTAGTGATTCGAGCCGCATGTTCTGCATCGGCGAGGTCTCGGCCGAGCGCCAGCGCCTGGTCGACGTCACCCGTGCCAGCGTGGAGGCGGGTCTGGCAGCCGTCAAGCCATGGCTACCGCTCTCCGTTATGGCCGAGGCAGTACAAAAGACCGTCGAGGACGCCGGCTTTAGCGTGGTGCGCGAGTACGGCGGACACGGCATCGGTAAGGAGTTCCACGAGGACCCGTTTGTGGGCTTTACCACCGAGGCGCCCGATGTGGACACCATCATGGTGCCGGGCATGGTCTTTACCATCGAGCCCATGGTCAACGCCGGAGCGCCCGACATCAAGATCAGCAAGGGCGACGGCTGGTGCGTGCGCACCAAGGACGGCAGCGATTCGGCCCAGTGCGAGGTACAGCTCGTGGTGACCGAGGACGGCTACGAGCTGCTGAGCTGGTAGCCGTGGATGCGCCGGGCTTCACGATGGATATGTTAACCATCGCGAAGCCCGGCGTTTTTATAGCGTTTTGCCTGATAAAACCCGCCAAAATAAACCTGTCCCTTTTTGGCGGGTCAAGCGGAAAGGACTACTTGTGAACATCTTGGTTTTGCTGCCCGTCAACGACCACCATCGCGCAATTCTTGAGTCGAGCGCTCCGGGCGAGGACTTTATCTACACGAGCGCCGACGCTATCACGCGCGAACAAGTCGCCAACGCCGACGTGATCTTGGGCAACATCGACTCTGACATGCTCACGGCATGCGAGCATCTCCAGCTGCTGCAATTGCAGACCGCCGGCTATGACGACTACCTTGCCGCCGGCACCGTGCCAGCCGACGCCAAACTGTCTTGCTCGGTGGGCGCCTACGGCCAGGCCGTGAGCGAGCACATGTTTGCCATGGTCCTTTCCATGATGAAGCGCCTGCCCGGCTATCACGACTTGCAGCGCGAACATCGCTGGGAGGATTTGGGGCCAGTTACCTCGCTCAAAAACGCCAACGTGCTGGTGCTGGGCGCGGGCGATATCGGCGGTCACTTTGCCACGCTCTGCCGCGGCATGGGCGCGCACGTCCGCGGCATCAAGCGCCATCCACTCGTCTACCCCATTGTGTTTGAGGACATGGACGGCATGGACGCCCTACCTGAGCGCCTGGCAGAGGCCGACATCGTCGCATCCTTTATGCCGAGCACGCCCGAGACCCGCGGTCTGGCGAACGCCGAGTTCTTTGCCGCGATGAAACCAGGTGCCTTCTTTGCCAACGGCGGCCGCGGCGACCTTGTGGTCACCGATGACTTGGTTGCCGTTCTGGAGTCGGGACATCTCGCCGGCGCCGCGGTCGACGTCACCGACCCCGAACCGCTGCCCGCGACAAGCCCCCTGTGGGATGCGCCCAACATGCTCATCACGCCGCACGTCTCCGGCTGGTTCCACCTGGCAGCCACGCTCAACAACGTCGTCGACATCGCCGCGGAGAATCTGCGTCACCTGCAGGCCGGCGAGACCCTGCGCTGCTGGATCGAACACTAATTGTTCCGGCGTTTTGCCAAACGCCGGAACCCCTCGACGCTGCGAGCCCGCCAGAGCGGCAATCTGACGTTCAATCGTCGGGCATGGCCAAAAGGCCTATGCCCTCCTCTTTCACGTCACCTTGCTCACTCTGGCGGGCTCTCGCTGACGTTTGCTCAACCTGCAGGGTCTTCAAATTGCTAGAGCGTTGCTAAGTAATTCTTTGCGTCTTCTACGCTCATTGCTGCAACGGGTGCGTGTGAACAGAGTTTGACATCGTTGGTGACCAGTAGATCTGCTTGAGCGCGTATCGCTGCCGCAATGATTAAATCGTCTTCGTAATCGCTATGGAGCTCACGCTGTCTGCTCGCCATCCAGATGTCGCTCAGGTCACAGGGCACTGGCGTGGCAAGCTGCGACAGCACGCTAAGACAATCCCATGCAAGCGAAGTCGCTACCGTAGCGGCATACTGGGAAAGCGAACCGTGCTCTCGCCGATACCATGCCTTATGTTCGCTTGAAATCAAATAAAACAGGTCTTTGGACGATGTCGCCGCATACAGCAAATCAACCTGCGCCGTGCATGCATCGCGTAAAAACTCAATCGCCACCGAACGACCACGTCGTGAGGGAATGAAGTAATCGAGCCACACGTTGGTGTCAACCAAGATGCGCTTTGGAGTCTCACTCATAGAGCCAGCTCATCTCCTCGCCATAGCGATCCGCATAGGCATTCCGTTTGAGCTCTTCGTCGTCCGATGGCTGAGCCTTGACCATATCGATTCCCGACTCACAGCAAGCGGCAGCGAACAGCTTCGACCCCTGATCCATAAGCTCGAGCTTACGTTTGGCGGCCTTTTCGCGCTCGCGCTGTTCCGCCCGGGCACGACTGGGCAGCAGGATATCCTCGAGCGCACCGGGGCGATCGGCCAGCGATGCTGCAAGCTGCCAGAGCGCTCGCACCGCTTGGCTCGGCGTCATACCGGCCTTGGAGAGAGCGGCGTCCCCACTCCTTTTAAGATCGGCATCGAGACGTACGTTGATCTGAGCGGCTGTTGTGGTCATGACCCCTCCTTAATACTTCAAAATATCATAAAGCTCTATGGTAGATACGTAAAGCATGTATAGCATTTATAAGCATTAGCCGTACTCTGTACACAAAAAGCCGCCGAGGCGCACTGCACCTCGGCGGCCACGTATCGCAGATCTAGTTCGGTTTCACCCTTTGCATTCGCCCAGATAAAACCTGCCAAAATAAACCTGTCCCTTTTTGGCAGGTTTTAGAGCTCCACTCTTTCGGCGCCGTTGATGGTCAGGTCACGCTCGTAGAAGGCGGTGAGGGCGCGGATGGCGTACATTACGTCGCGCACGCCGCCGGTCTCGTAGCTCGAGTGCATGGCAAGCTGCGGCAGGCCCACGTCCACGGCATGCATGCTCGCCTGCATATTGGACAGATTGCCCAGGGTAGAACCGCCGGCCATATCGCTCTTGTTGGCAAAGGCCTGCGTGGGCACGTCGGCGTCATCGCAAATGGCCTGGAACACCGCGCGGCTAAAGGCGTCGGTGCAGTAGTGCTGGTTGGCGGCCTCCTTGATGACGATGCCGCCGTTAAGCACAACCTGGTTGCGGGCGTCGCACTTCTCGGCGTGGTTGGGGTGCACGGCATGCGCGTTGTCGCAGCTCACGAGCATCGAAGCGGCAAGTGCGCGGTGGTACGACTCGTCATCGAAGCCCAGCGACCCGTTGATGCGGCGCAGCGCGTCGGCCAAGAACGTCGACATGGCGCCCTGCTTGGTCTCGGAGCCAACCTCCTCGTTATCAAAGCAGCAAAAGACCGAAACGTCGTGCGCATTCTCGGCACCCAAAAATGCCTGCAGCGAGGTGTAGGCGCAGGCCAGGTCGTCGAGCTTGGGCGTCGAGATAAACTCGTCGGCCCAGCCCCAAATGCGTGCATCCTGACGATTGACCAGGAACAGGTCGCGACCCAAAATTTGCTCGGGCTCAACGTCCAGTTCGTCGGCGATCAGGGCGTCAAAATCTCCCTGCTTAAGGTCGCCGGCGCTGATGAGCGGGCACAGGTCGACAGCTCGGTTGGGCGCAAAGCCCTCGTTAACGCCACGATTCATATGGATGGCAAGGCTCGGGATAATGGCAACTTCGCGCTCGGTAGCGAGCAAGCGGCTCTCGATACGGTCGCCCTCGCGCACCAGCACGCGGCCCGCAAGTGCCAGCGGGCGATCGAACCAGGTGTAGTCGATCATGCCGCCGTAGGCCTCGGTGTTCAGGCGCAGCGTCTCGCCCGCGCCGTCGAGCTCGGGCACGGCCTTAACCTTAAACGTCGGCGAATCGCTGTGTGACGCCGTGAGTTGAAAATGATAGTCGCCGGCAACGCCGTCCTCGCCCCACGTAGCGGCCAGGTCTTCGCCCACCTTAAAGGCAACGACGCTCGAGGTGTTGCGCTGCGTGTAATAACGCCCGCCCGGCTCGATGTCCCACGCTGCGTTCTCGGGCAGGTAGGTAAAGCCCGCCTCGTCGAGTTCGGCCATAATGGTCGCTGCCGTATGGAACATGCTGGGGCATGCCTCGATAAAGTCGATAAGGTCGTTGGAGGCCTCGATATCGTCGGCCGTCACGTGCACGCGCTCGATCGTTTCCTGATCCGTCATGCTCTCCCCTTTCGCTGGGTTGATGGTCCCCTCCAGCATACCCCGCCACGCCAGCGCCGCACTCTTCATTCCGTGCTTAATTCCGCGCCGCTCACCAAGTTGAGCCATCATGTCCGCGCTCCTTTTGCGACAATTGCGCTAACAGGACGAGAGGAGCCGTCATGAAGCCACGTAACATTGCCATCGCCTGCGGTGTCGCGGGTGTCGCCGTCGGCCTTGCCGCTGCCACCGGTATCGTTTATCACAAGCAAATCAAGTCCGCCGCGTCGCTCAAACGCTTGACCGGCTACGCGGATGGCTATGACCTGTACGCAATCGACATCGCCTACGACTACGATCTTGATCGCATCATCGCCGCCGGCGTACGCGACGACCAGGCCTACATCGATGCCGTGGTGGCGCAGGTGCTGCCCGGTGTGCCGGCACATGTCCAGGCGCCCCAGTTTGCCTGCAGCGCTTTTGTCGCCGTAGATGCCGAAGGCCGCGTGCGTACCGGTCGCAATTACGACTTTAAGGACGACACCTCGGCGCTGCTGGTGCGCAATCACCCACGCGGCGGCTATGCCTCCATCGGGTTTGCCGCCCTTAACAACCTGGGCGATAACACTCCGCTTGACTCCGTCGCCGGACGCGCCGCCGCACTCATGGGCCCGTTTGCCCAGCTCGACGGCGTCAACGAATGTGGCGTGTCCATTGCCGTGCTCACCCTGGATTCCAAACCCTGTGACCAGGACACGCAGCGCCCCGTCATCAATACCTCGCTCGCCATCCGTCTGGTGCTCGACCGTGCCGCCACCACGCAAGAAGCTGTCGACCTGCTTTCCGCCTACGACATGCACGCCATGGCAGGACGCGATTACCACTTCTTTATAAACGACGCCGCCGGTGACGCGCGCGTAGTAGAGTGGGATCCGCGCGATCCGGACCGCGCTTTCAAAGCGACTCCTGTAACCCAGGTTACGAACTTCTACGCCTGCTATGGCGACGAAGTGCTGCCTAACCAAAAGAATGGCGAGCTAGGCCATGGTAAAGAGCGCGCCGCCGCAATCGCCGATGTCCTCGACGCCCATACCGGCGCCCAAGACGAGGCAGTCGCTTGGAAGGCCCTACGCGCTGCAGCGCAAGAGCCCAATCCGGAAGACATCACCAGCAACACGCAGTGGTCGGTCGTCTTTGACAACACCGAGCCTGCTGCCGCCATCACGCTGCGCCGCCACTGGGGCGACATCGACGCATTCGCACTGTAAGGAGCCAGGCCCGTCGACTTTACGCTCGCCTGGCGTTGTTTACATTTCTATACGCTTGAGCTAACACGTTTTACCCCCGTATCAACAGTGTGCGGGGGTAAACTTATGCGCATGTTATAACTTGCCCGGAAGGATTCATCATGCTTAGGATCGGTCTTCTTACCAGTGGCGGCGACTGTCAAGCGCTCAACGCCACCATGCGCGGCATTGTCAAAACGCTTATGACCAATAGCGAAGAGCCTATTGAGATCTATGGTTTTGAGGACGGCTACCAGGGCCTTATCTACAGCAGGTTCCGCGTCATGACGCCCGCCGATTTTAGCGGCATCCTCACCCGCGGCGGCACCATCCTGGGCACGAGCCGCACGCCGTTCAAGCGCCTGGACATTCCCGAGGCCGACGGCGTCGAGAAGGTGCCCGCAATGGTCCACACCTATCATAAGCTGCAGCTCGACTGCCTGTTTATGCTGGGCGGTAACGGCTCCACCAAGACCGCCAACCGCCTGCGCGAAGAGGGCCTCAACGTTATCGCCCTGCCCAAGACCATCGATAACGACACCTGGGGCACCGAGCTGACGTTTGGCTTTACGAGCGCCATCGACGTCGCCACCAAGTGCATCGACGACATCCACACCACTGCCTCGAGTCACGGCCGCGTGTTTGTCATCGAGATCATGGGCCACAAGGTCGGTTGGATTCCGCTGTATGCCGGCGTCGCGGGCGGCGCGGACGTCATCCTGATTCCCGAGATCCCCTACGACATGGATAACGTCATCAAGACCATCGAGCATCGCATGGAGACCGGCAGCCGCTTTACCATCGTAGCCGTCGCCGAGGGCGCCATCTCCAAGGAGGACGCGGCACTGTCCAAGAAGGAGTACAAGAAGAAGCTCGCCGAGCGCACGAGCCCGTCAATCGTGTACGACATCGCCAAGGAGATCGAGGCCAAGACCGGTCGCGAGACCCGCGTCGCCATCCCCGGTCACACGCAGCGCGGCGGCCAGCCCGACGCCCAGGACCGCATCTTTGCGACCCAGTGCGGCGTCGAGGCAGCGCTTGGCTGCCTACGCGGCGAGTTTGGCTACATGATTGCCCTGCGTGACGGCAAGATGTGCCACATGCCGCTCGAGGAGGTCGCCGGCAAGCTCAAGTTTGTCGACCCCCAGAGCGATCTGGTACGCGAGGCCAAGGCGTTGGGCATCAGCTTCGGCGACGAATAGCCTCGGCTGGAATCCACCCCATCGGGCCCTCCGACCCCGCCCGACGTATTTCGATTTGGCTCCTCCCTTGACTCCGTCAAAGGTCGCCAATCGAAATCGTCGGGCGGGGTCGGAGGGTCCTGCGTTTACATACTCGCCGGGGCTATTCGTCTTCTTGCTGCGGGTGCCTGGGCTGGAATTGAGTTGCGGTGAAATAGTTCCTGCTTAGTCCACAAATGGCTGAATCCAAAAACTATTCCACCGCAACTTACTGAGTGGGGGCTCTTGGCTGCTACTTGCACTGACATTTGTCCTGAAATGGCTGGTCGTTAGGGATTGCTACCGGTAGTTGCGGTAGGGTTGGGGCAGATTCTAACTAGAAATGGTGGTCGCTACCGGTTGTTCTCGGCATACTCGGCTCATTCGATTCGACCATCAAACGAAAGGAACCACCATGGATCTTGCGATGGCGCAGCGGCTCGTTGATCGCCGCAAGGCTGCCGGGCTTTCTCAGGAGGCGCTTGCCGCCCAGCTGGGTGTGAGTCGTCAGGCTGTCAGTAAATGGGAGCGCAGCGAATCCTCGCCCGATACCGATAACCTTATTGCGCTCGCCGCGCTGTATGGCGTGTCGCTGGATGAGCTGCTGTATGGGGAGGCGGTGGCTAGCGCTGATGACTCACAGGCTGATGATGAGGCGCAGAACAGCAACGCCGGCACCAAAGCTTCAGATAAGGCTGAAGAGGCTGAGGCTTCTACTGAGCACGCTGATTGCAGCGATAAGCCACTTGTCGATATTTCCCTCGCGCGCGGTATCCACGTCATTGATCCCAATAAAGGCGAGGAAGTCCATGTTGGTTGGAGCGGCATCCATGTGACCAACGAGCGCAAGGGCGAAGAGGTGCATGTGGGGCCGGACGGCGTGCATATCGATACGCTTGAGGACGATGGACATAGCGTACGCACCAATGACGACGGCACCGTCACCATCGACGGCGAGACGTTTTCCAGCTGGAAGGAAGCACACGACAAGCTCGACCATCATGGCAAGCATTTCCACACCAAGGTCGGACGTGCATGGAACAAATTCCCCTTCCCCGCACTTGTCACTCTCGCCTATCTGGTGCTCGGCATTGTCTACGGCACATGGGGCATGGGGCTTTTCCTCGTCTTTCTGGTTCCCGTCTACTACGCGATTGGTGACTTCATCGATCGGCGCCACCTGTCTAAGCTGATCGAGGCCATCTACCCGGCAGCCGCCATCGCTTGGTTCCTCTACATGTGGCTCTGTTTGGGACAGCCCCATCCTGCATGGATCATCCTCATCACGATTCCCGTCATAAAGGCGCTCATGCGCTGGTGCCGCAAACAATGGAAGCACCGCAAACAGGCCTAACACGCTCCGACCCACCAGCACCCAACCGCCCCCGCCCTTCTCCTAAGTTGCGGTGAGATAGGGACTGTTTTGAAGCTCCAAAGCGCCAAACAGTCCGTATATCACCGCAACTTACAAACAACTGGGTCAGTTCCGGCACGGAGATTAGCATTGAGCTGACCGCGCGCCAAGAAAAGGGCCTATTTACTACGTTTAACTCGAGAGGGCCGACCATACCCGCCTTTTCCGAAAACTGGCAAGCCATCTACCTGCGGTTTTAATTTCATAATCTTTGTCACGGTCGAGGGTGTGGTAGCAAACGTAGTAGATAGGCCCATTTTGTGGCATACGACCCATACAAGCCCAATCTCGAAGGCCAAAGAGAGTCTCTCATCCACGCCTGCGAGCGAAAACCAAATAGAATGAAAGGCAAATGGAAAGCCCGTTTGACGGGGCAAACGCCGGGCCACCTAATGGTTGTCCGGCGTTTGCCCCGATAAAACCTGCCAAAATAAACCTGTCCCTTTTTGGCAGGCTACTCGGCGCTCTTGAGGGCGCCGACCATGTCGATCTTATTGAGGGTGCGATTGGTAGCGAGGTTGACGATGATCGTAAAGCCGAAGGAAAGCACCACGGCAAGCACGTAGCTCAGCGGCTCGACTTCGACGTCAAAGTACAATGACGGCATCTGCAAGATGTACGTAAAGCTCTCGGCCAGCGCACCACCCAGCGGTACGCCCAGCGCGGCGCCAATCGCCGTGAGGATCAGCGTCTCCTTGTTAACGTAGTGGTGTACCTCACCACGACGGAAGCCCAGCACCTTGATAGTCGCCAGCTCGCGTTCGCGCTCCGAGATGTTGGTGTTAGACAACGTGAATACCACCACAAACGACAGGCACGCCGCCATAAAGGTCACAAGCACCACGACCGAATTGATAATCGTAAAGTTTGCCTCATAGTTTTCCCAATGCTCGGCGGTACTCGACAGCGTAATCCAACCATCGCTCTTAAGACGGTTGGTAAACGCAATCTGATCGGCCGACGAACCCTTAAGCAGCGCAAGGATGCCGTTGAGGCGCGCGCTTCGACCGAATGCGCGCTCATAGGTGCTCTGCGTCATGTAAAGCGTGTTGCCCAGATAGTTGAGCGAAATGTCGCTGACCTTGACCTTGGCAACATTGAGCGACGAATCCTGGACGTGTGCCGTATCGCCCGGCTTGATCCCCAGCACCAGCTGAGAGCTCTTGCTCAAATACACATCTCCGCCACGCAGGGCGAGCAGTTCTTTGGACTCGTCCTCGAGACACACGTAGTCGTCCAGGTCGTTCGCGCGGTCATCGGGCACCACGATCAGTTGCACGGTCTCGCTCTTGCCGCCAAATGTAAAGGTGACGTTGTCGGTCATAATCGGCAGCGTCGAAGTCACGGTCACGTCGGAATCCTTGGCTGCGCTTCGCTCGTCGAGCGCCGCGCACGTCTGCGAAAAATCGTCGGGATTGGCGACCGCCAGCAGGTCGTAGCGCGTGATATGCCCGTACTGCTTGGGCGAAAGCGCCACCGACGTATCGCGGATGCCCATACCGCAGATCACGAGCGCCGTGCAGCCAGCGATACCGAAGATGGTCATAAAGGCGCGCTTTTTGTAGCGGAACAGGTTGCGTGCAGCGACCTTGTTCAAAAAGCCCATGCGGTGCCAGATAAAGCCAATGCGCTCGAGCAGAATGCGCGAGCCGGCGCGCGGAGCCTTGGGGCGCATGAGCGAGGCAGGGGTCTCGGCCATCTCGTGGCGGCAGGCGATAATCGTGGCTCCCACCACGCCCACGGCAAACAGCGCCACCGAAACGATCGAGGACACGATGTCGTACGAAAGCAGCATCTGGGGCAGCGAGTACATGTCGTCGAACACCGTAAACAAGAACAGCGGCAGACCCACAAATCCGATGATATTGCCGAGCACGCCACCGATCAGACACGCCCACAGCGAGTAGTCCACATATTTGGACAGGATGCGCCCGCGTGAATAGCCGAGCGCCTTGTACAGGCCAATAAGCGTGCGCTCCTCCTCGACCATGCGGGTGGCGGTGGTGAGACTGATAAGCACGGCGACGATAAAGAAGATGAACGGGAACACCGTGGCGATGGCCTCGATCGAAGAACTATCGCTCTCGACGCTCGAGTAGCTTGCGATATTGCCGCGGTCCTGGATGTACCAGGTGCATTCGCCCAGGTCAGAGAGCTCGGCGCGGGCATCGGCAAACTGCTGGTCGGCGGCGGCACGGCGCTGGTCCAGGTCGGCTTGCGCCTGCGCACGCTCGTCGCTGCCCTCGGCCATGCGATTGATGTTGTCCTGCTCGATCCCAAAGACCATATTCGCCTGACGCTCAGCTGCGTCCAAGCTCGCCGGTGTGTCGACCGTCAGCTCCTGGGCGCGCGCCTTCTCACGCTCCTCGCGGATCTTCTCGATATTGCCCTTGACCTCATTGATCTTTGCCGAGTAGGCATCCGAATAGGAGTTGAGGCTCTTGGCTCCCTCGACGACCACGTGGACAGCGGAGTAGGAAGAAGATGTCGCGGCATCCTCGCTCACGTAGAACTTGTAGTCCGCAGTCGAAGCAGCGCGAAAGGCGTTGACTGTCGAGTCGGAGCTCACGTCGGTAGGATCGAGAACCTCGGCCGTGATGGTGTAGTCCCCATCGGCAAACTGGTCCTTGGCGCTTTGGTTCGACGAGCTCGCATCGTTGGCGGCAAAGCTCACCGTATCGCCGATTTTCTTGCCCGAAGCCTTCAAAAAACGTGAGGTCACTGCCACTTCGCCCGAAGTCTCGGGCAGCTCGCCGCGCACTAGCACCGGTTGGTCAATATTCTCTTTGGAGAGGCTCTGTACGACGACACGCTCGCGCGTCGTACCCACGGCGGTATAGGCGGTCTCGGTATAGATGCCCTCGGCCGTCTCGACGCCATCGACCTCTTGGATCGCGGCAATATCGTCACCGGTCAGACCATAGGTCGACTGCACGTTGATGTCATAGACATTCTGCTGGTCAAAATAGGCGTCGACCGAATCACACAGGTCCTCGCAGCCCGCCTTAAGGCCGCACATCACGCTCACGCCAAGCGCGGTGATCACAACGATAGACAAGAAGCGTTTGAGGCTGCCGCGAATCGTGCGGTAGATGCCACGGCGAAAAACCGTCGGCACCATATCGTTTGAGCTTTGGGCGGTACGGTAGGTCGTAAAATCCTGCTCGCGCTCCGTGTTCTGCGCGTCGCGGCGTTGACTGTTTTGGCGGTCCTGATTCATGGGCGCTACCACTCGATCGTCTCGATAGGCACAGGATTTTGCTGGATCGTCTCGCTCTCCACGCGGCCGCTCTTAAAGCGGATCAGGCGATCGGCCATGGGCGCCAGCGCAGAGTTGTGGGTGATGATGATGACCGTAATGCCTTGCTTGCGGCAAGTGTCCTGTAGCAGCTGCAAGATCTGCTTGCCGGTTTTGTAGTCGAGTGCACCCGTAGGCTCGTCGCACAAAAGCAGCTTGGGGTTCTTAGCCAGCGCGCGGGCGATGGATACGCGCTGCTGCTCGCCGCCCGAAAGCTGCGCCGGAAAGTTAGCGAGGCGGTCGCCCAGGCCAACCTGGCGAAGCGTTTGCTCGGCATCGAGCGAATCGGGGCAGATCTGCGCCGCGAGTTCGACGTTCTCAAGCGCCGTCAGGTTAGGGACCAGATTGTAGAACTGAAAGACAAAGCCAACATCGGCGCGACGGTATTCCACAAGCTGAGCCTCGTTGGCAGAGCTCACGTCACGCCCGTCCACCGTCACGGTGCCAGAAGTTGCTGTGTCCATGCCGCCCAGAATGTTGAGAGCCGTGGTCTTGCCGGCACCCGAAGCACCCAAAATGATGGCGAGCTCGCCGCGCTCGACCGTAAAGCTCGCGCCGTCGAGCGCGTGGATGCGGGCATCGCCCTCGCCGTATGCCTTGATGACGTCTTTGAATTCGATATAGGCCATCGATTAATTCCCATCTGGTCGGATAACTCTTTAGTATTACCCATTTCGCACCGACCAAAAAGGGACAGGTTTATTTTGGCAGGTTTTATAAGGGGAAACGTACCTCTTTGGGGGCAGCGCGGGACGCGCAGGGGCGGCCGTGCAGATCGGCACAGCCGTCTCACGTGGAATCGACCGACGCCCGCCTTTCCGTGACACCGGCAACTCGTTTTTGCTTGTTGGCATGGCCGCCATTATGACTTGGGACTGAGCACTCAAATTCTCACTCCTCATTGCCACGCTTGCCGCAAGCTATCAGGGTGACGAGATGACGACGCTCGCTGTAGCAGCGCAGCCACACTCTATAAGCGAGGCGTTTGCCAGCAAAAAAGCGCGCGACAGGGTAAGCCCGCCGCGCGCTATCCTATGCGGACTAGTTATTGTTGTTGGTCATCGAGGCCACTGCTGCCGCAAGATTGGAAATGGGCATCGTCTGCAACCAGATGCGACCGGGACCGGTGAGCACGGTGTTGAACACGCCCTCGCCACCAAACATGATGTTTTTGACGCCCTTGACCATTTGAGCGTCGATGCTCACGGTCTCCTCAAAGCCGGCCACGTTGCCGGTATCCACAATCATCTGCTGGCCAGCAGCGAGCTCGTACTCAACCAGGTCGCCGTCGATCTCGGCAAAAGCAACACCCGAGCCCGTGAGCTTCTGCATGATAAAGCCCTCGCCGCCAAAGACGCCGGCCTTTGCCTTCTTGTTAAAGTGAATGCTCAACTCGACGCCACTTTCCGCGGCAAGGAACGAACGCTTCTGCAAAATCCAGCTCTTGCCCGGACCGATCTCGATTGGCACGATGCGGCCGGGGAAGCAGGAGCCAAACGCGATCATGCCATCGCCACGCGCGGTCCAAATGTTTTGGAACAATGCCTCACCCGAAAAAGCCTTGGAGAACATCTTGCCGATGCCACCGCCCGAGGTAGACATTTCCATGTTGGGGGTCATCCAAGCCATGGCGCCGCTTTCGGTGATCATGGATTCGCCATCGCTAAGGTTGCACGTAACAACCGGGAAAGCCCCTCCGCCGATCTCGTACTGCATGACCGTCTCCTTTCCACTCAGGAGCCGAATAACGATGCCTATATTTTAGCAGGTAGAGATGCATATGTTCACACCGCCCATGCCCTCTCCTGCGGACGTTTCCCCAGATAAAACCTGCCAAAATAAACCTGTTCCTTTTTGGCAGGTTTTAAAGGCAAACGGTGAAGGTGATCTGGTTGCCGTGACCGGATACGGTGGCGGCGCCTCCATGGGCCTCGGCGATGGCACGCACCACGGACAGGCCCACGCCCGAGCCACCCGTCTTGGAGCTGCGCGACGCATCCGCACGATAGAAGCGATCGAACAATCGGTCCAGGTCGCCCTCGGGCAGCTCGTCCACGGCGTTCGATACGACAAGCTCGGCGGCGCCCTTGCCTTTGCCGTGCGAAACGGCGCACAGGCTCAGCTCAATCACGCTGCCCTCGCTCGCATAGCGCGTGGCGTTGTCCAGTAGCAACTCAACCACCTGCGCCACCGCCGCGGCATCGGCATGGGTCCGCACGCCGGTCGCAATCGACGTCGACAGGCGTTTACCGCCTGAGACCGCCACCGACTTAAACGGCGCCGCCGTCTTGTTCACCGCCTCCGAAAGATCGATCGACGCCATGGTAAAGCCCGCCGAGCCCTCGTCCATGCGTGCCAAGAACACCAAGCGCTCCGTGAGCGCCGATAATAGCGCACCCGCACTCGCCTTAGTGCTGCCTTAGCAGGTCGATGAGCATATTTAAAAAAGCAAGGTTATAGCTTAGTCGGACTTAAGGAACGGGCGGCTTCACATCTCGCCCTGCAAACAACGCCCGTACAGCGAGCGCGCTTGCCGCATGGGCGTTGCGGCCGCCTGCAGCTTATAGATAGGCACCCTCGAGGCGCAGCAGCCACTCCTTGCGATCCAGTCCACCGGCGTATCCGTTGAGCGATCCGTCGGCCGCGACCACGCGATGGCACGGCACGATAATCGAAATAGGGTTGCGAGCGACCGCAGCCCCCACCGCGCGAGGAGATACAACGGGCGCTTCATTTCCCGGCACACGATGTCGAGCCGCAACACGCTGGGCGATCTCGCCATACGTAGCGACCTCGCCACGCGGGATCGAAAGCAGCTCAAACCAAACCTCACGCTGAAACGCCGTGCCGATCATATGCAACGGCGGCGTAAACCGAGGTTCCTGCCCTGCAAAATAAGCATTCAGCCAAGCCCAGGAACGCTCAAGCACCGAAGAGGCCGCACCATTTGCCGGACTCACCGACGACATGCCACCAGTACCGGAAACCGCATCGACGCCTTCAACATGTTCGGAGTCTTCACGGAGAAGCGTGGAGCCAAAGTGCTCCTGCCCCTCAAACCAAAGCCCCGTCAGACCGCGGCCATCAGCGGCAAGCAGGATTTCGCCCAAAGGCGAAGCAAACGTCGTCGTGACCACCAGCGGCTCCTTTCAAAACTCCGCAACATAATACCGCGAATTGTGCAGACAACCCCCGCAGATACGTCCGGGCGGGCTCGCAATTACTTCAGCGAGGCTGTTTTTCCCAATCAAGCGAAGAAGACGCGGGGCTTCGACGCCAGGGCGGTACCCCCGCCAGCTGAGCTCTAATACTTTTCCCGAGAAGTGAACGAGTAAAAACGAAGTCCCGGAGCATCCACACCTTTAGACCGCAAAACCGCAGGATTCGCGCTGCAAAACCGCAGGAAATAGCGGTCAAAATATGCCAATGCTTCGGGGGTCCAAATAAGGTCCTTCACTTCTCGGGAAAGTATTAGACCTCAATTCGCACCAAGCCCAAAGTCACCCCAAGCAGCAGGCGCGAAGCGCCGCCGCTGCCGCCACGGCCCCGCAGTAGACCCAGGCGGCAGGCGCGAAGCGCCGAGGCCGCCGCCGGGACTAGGCCCCGCAACAACCACGTGCTCCCATATCAGCCCAGCGGCCCCAACCAACAACGGCCCCATCGCAAGCCGCTCGCAGCAACGTCACCGCAAGCGGGGGCCGGGCTTAGTTTTCAGAACACTCCGCAGACCAGTGTGGCGCCTTGTCCGCGGCTCCGAAGGAGCAGGACAAGGCGCCACACATGGTCGAGGACGTTCTGAAAACTAAACCCGGCCCCCGCCGGACAGGTCAACCTACTCGCAGAGCAGCTTAGCGATCTGGACAGCGTTGGTTGCCGCGCCCTTACGGATTTGGTCGCCGCAGCACCAGAAGGTAATGCCACGTGCGGCCTCGGGGTTCGAGATATCACGGCGCACGCGACCGACCCAAATCAGGTCCTGGTCGGAGGTGTCCATCGGCATGGGGAAGCGGTCGTGCGCATCCTCGGCACTCATGTCGTCAACCAGCTTGACGCCCGGAGCGGCGGCCAGCGCAGCACGGGCCTCCTCAACCGTAATGTCGCGCTCGAACTCGAGCGTAATGCTCTCGGAGTGCGAGCGCAGCACGGGCACGCGCACGCAGGTGCAGTTCACGCGCAGCTCGGGCAGGTGCATGATCTTGCGGCCCTCGTTTTGCAGCTTCATCTCCTCGGAGGTAAAGCCCTCCTCCTTGACGCCGCCAATCTGCGGAATCAGGTTGCTCGCCAGCTGGGCGGCAAAGGCGCGCGGCTCGGGAATCTCCTCACCACGGCCCAGAGCGGCCAGCTGAGCCTCGAGCTCGGCCATACCGGGAGTGCCAGCACCCGAAGCTGCCTGATACGTGGACACGATCATGCGCTTCACGCCGGCGAGCTGATGTAGCGGCCACGTGGGAACCAGGCCGATGATAGTCGCGCAGTTGGGGTTGGCGATCAAGCCGTGGTGCCACTTAATGTCATCGGCGTTAATCTCGGGCACGACCAGCGGCACCTCGGGATCCAGACGGAAGGCATGGCTGTTGTCGACCACGACGGCGCCGCGCTTGACGGCCTCGGGCAGCAGTTCCTTGGCGATATCGTCGCCGGCAGCGCCGAGTACGATGTCGCAGCCCTCAAAAGCCTCGGGGCAAGCCTCCTCAATCACAACCTGCTCGCCGCGGAACTCGACGGTCTTGCCCGCAGAGCGCGCGCTCGCCAGCAGCTTGAGCTTGCCAACCGGAAACTCCTGCTCGTTGAGGCACTCGAGCATCTGGGTGCCAACAGCTCCCGTCGCGCCCAAAATAGCAACCGTGTACTGTTTCATGCTTCCCCCTTTTAAGGTTGTGGCTTTTGCCCGCACGCCGAGCAGGCTGAATAGTCTTGCCCAGTTTATACAAAAACGGGACGGATATGAAACCCGCCCCGTCGAAACGAAACCGAAACGAAACGCCCCACGGTAGATTTTTGAGACATGACCCAAAAACCTACCGAGCAGTCACTACTTTTTGAGCGCGGCCGGGACGGGATCGACCGGCGCGGGAGCCTCCAGGTCGGAGACCTTCACAATGCCGTTCTCATCGGAGAAGGCGCGGTAAATGGTCCGAATCGCCAGGTCGAAGTCCTTCTCCTCGACACCGATAATGATGTTGATCTCGTCACAGCTCTGCGAAATCATACGCACGCTCACGCCGGCCTGGCCAAGCATGCCAAACAGGTGGCCCGAGATACCTGCGCGGCCGCGCAGGTTACGGCCGACGGTCGCGATGAGCGCCAAGCCCTCAACGACCTCGATCTCGAGCGGCTCGACCTCCTGCTGAATGTCGCCCACGAGCGAGTACAGCGAGTCGTGCACGTCCTGCTCCTGCACCACGGCGCCAAAGCGGTCGACACCGGTGGGCATGTGCTCGACGGAAACGTCATAGCGCTCGAAGACCGAAAGCGCGCGGCGCATAAAGCCGACACGCGGCTTGGTGCGGTCGCGGGCAACGTTGATGGCGACAAAGCCGCGCTTGCCGGTCACGCCGGTAATGATGGGCTCCGCCTCGCCCTCATCAGCCGTCTCGCTAATGATGGTGCCGGGGTCCTGCGGCGCATTGGTGTTCTTGATGACCAGCGGAATACCAGCCTCGCGCACGGGGAACACAGCTTCCTCGTGCAGGACGCTTGCGCCCATGTACGAAAGCTCGCGCAGCTCCTCGTAGGTAACGCGCGCAATGGGCTGAGCCTCGGGCACAATACGCGGATCGGCAGAATAGAAGCCCGAAACGTCGGTCCAGTTCTCGTACAGGTCGGCGCCCAGGCACTTGGCCAGGATCGAGCCCGAGATATCGCCGCCGCCACGATCGAGCAGCTTGATCTGGCCCTCACGCGTCGCGCCATAGAAACCGGGCATAACGAAGCCGCCCTGCTGACCGTACTCTTGCACCAGCTCGGAGGTGCGATTCATGCTGAGCGTACCGTCGTGATGGAACGCCACGACCGTCGCGGCGTCCAGGAACGGTAGGCCCAGGTACTCAGCCATCAGGCGAGCGGTAAAGTACTCGCCGCGGCTTACGAGCTCCTCAGTAGAGTAGCCACCGGAGCGAGCACGCTCGGCAAAGGCCGCAAACTCCTCACGGATGGGATAGGTGAGCTCCAGCTCGTCAGCGATATCAAAATAGCGCTGGCCAATGTCCTCGAGCAGTTCCTCGCACGACACGTGGTACTTAACGTGCGCGTTAACCAGGTAGAGCAGGTCGGTCACCTTGGTGTCGCCCTTAAAGCGGCGACCGCAGGCGGAAACCACCACAAAACGGCGAGCCGGGTCGGCATCGACGATGGCCTTGATTTTCTTAAAGTGTTCGGCGTCGGCGACCGACGAGCCGCCAAACTTGGCAATCTTAATCATGGGCTGGAGGTTACCTTTCTAAAAAGCCTCTGCGAACCTATTTTGCGCGCTCTGATACCATGGGTTCACCGATTGGGACCAAGGTATCCGAGGAGCACTGTTATATGGGAACTTATCATAGTACACGAGGACGCACTTTATCATGCTCAAGTAAGGTGGCAATCCGCACCGGCATAGCTCCCGACGGGGGTTTGTTTGTCTCGGACGAGCTTGGCACCCAGCAGGTCGATATCAGCTCGCTTGCAGATAAATCGTACTTTGAAATCGCTCAAAATGTGTTGGGAATGTTACTGAACGATTACACGGACGAAGAAATTTCGGCGTGTGTCGACGAGGCATATCGTGGCACGTTCGCAAGTGAAGAGGTCACACCGCTCGTCAAACTCGATACAGCGCCGGGCACCGACGTCCCTCAAACCTATGTGATGGAGCTCTTTGGCGGCCCCACGAGCGCCTTTAAGGACGTCGCCCTGCAGATGCTCCCCCGCCTCATGGCCCGCACCTCCGCCAAGGACGGCGGCGCCGAGCGCATCATGATCGTCACCGCCACGTCGGGCGACACCGGCAAGGCCGCACTCGCCGGCTTTGCCGACGCCCCGGGCACGGGCATTACCGTCTTTTATCCCGAGGGCAAGGTCAGCCGCGTCCAGAACCTGCAGATGTCCACACAGGAGGGCGAAAACGTCGCCGTCTGCGGTATCCGCGGCAACTTTGACGACGCCCAGAGCGCCGTCAAGCGTATCTTTGCCGATAAGGAACTGGCCGAGCGCCTGAAGGCCGCCGGCACCGTGCTTTCGAGCGCCAACTCCATCAACGTCGGCCGCTTGGTGCCGCAGGTCGTCTACTACTTTGCCGCCTATGCGCAACTGCTACGCGCCGGCGCTATCGAGGCTGGCGACGCCGTAGAGTTCTGCGTGCCCACCGGCAACTTTGGCGATATCTTGGCCGGCTACTACGCCAAGCGCATGGGTCTGCCCGTCGCCAAGCTCGTCGTGGCGAGCGACAAGAACAACGTGCTTGCCGACTTCCTGACCACCGGCGTCTACGATCGCAACCGTCCGTTCTTCACGACCATCTCGCCGTCGATGGACATCCTCATCAGCTCTAACCTGGAGCGCATGCTGTACTTCCTGTCCAATGGCGACTGCGAGCTTGTTGCCGGCCTTATGGAGCAGCTGGCACAGACCGGCCGCTACGAGGTGACCGCCGAGCTGCTGGCCAAGATCCAGAGCGTGTTTGGCTGCGGCTGGGCCACCGAGGACGAGGTCCGCGCTGCCATCAAGAGCTGCTGGGGTGCGAACGGCTACATAATCGACCCGCACACCGCTTGCGGCTATCACGTCTTTGAGCAGGTCGCCCCCGCCGAGGGCGCCAAGGCCCGCGTGCTGCTTTCGACCGCCAGCCCCTACAAGTTCCCGCGCGCCTGCTGCGACGCTCTGGGCCTCAACGTTCCCGAGGATGATTTTGAGGCTATGCGTGTACTCGAGCAGGCCACCAACACGGTCGCCCCGACCCAGCTCGCCGAGCTCGAGTCCAAACCCGTCCGTTTCGAAGACGTCTGCGACGTAGCCGATATGGCCAACTACGTAGAGTCTGCAGCAAAAAAGATGACTTCCAACTAAAACCCCTTATTAAGCGCCGGCGAAAGCCGGCGCACCTTCTTTCATCAGATAACCCTCGGGATGATGGCGAACTGACATGCGGGTCTGCCTGTTTAGTTCGTCGCGAGTTCCGCACGAGCCGGAAAGCACTTAATGTGCTTTCCGAGCGAGCCAGGACTGCCCGAGCAGCGAACTAAACAGGCAGACCGCCCAGGAGATTCCCATGATCAAGATCACCGTCCCAGCAACAAGCGCCAACTTGGGCATTGGCTACGATACCCTCGGCATGGCCGTCAGCCTCTACTCGCACTTCACCTTCGAGCGCGCCGACAAGCTCACCATCACGGGCTGCCCCGAGGAGTTCCAAAACGAGAGCAACCTAGTCTACGTGAGCTTTGTGGATGCGCTGGCCGCATGGGGCGAGCCGGCCTTCCCCGTCGCCATCGACATTCAGACTGACGTTCCCGTCGCTCGTGGCCTGGGTTCCAGCTCCACCTGCGTTGTCGCTGGTATCATGGCCGCCGCCGCTTTAACGGGCCACACCGTCGACCGCGCCGAGCTCGTCCGCATTGCCACCGAGGTCGAGGGCCACCCCGATAACGTCGCCCCCGCTATCCTAGGCGGCGCCGTCTGCTCCTTTACGCCGACCGACTCGCTCCCCCAGTGCCTTCGCTACGAGGTGAGCGATCGCTTGCGTTTTATTACCGTGATTCCGCCCTACGAAGTACACACGAGTGAGGCGCGCAAGGTCGTGCCGCAGGAGATCCCGCTCTCCACCGCCGTGTGGCAGATGGGCCGCATCGCCGGCATGACGCGCGGTTTGGAGACTGGTGACCTGGACCTGATTGCCGCCGCTAATGACGACCGCATCCAGGAGCCCTATCGTCGCCGCCTGATTCCCGACTACAACGCTGTGCGCGACACCTGCCTTAACGGCGGCGCCAAGACCATCTGGATCAGTGGCTCCGGCTCGACCCTCATGGCCGTAACTGATGACACCATCGTGGCAAAGTTCCTGCAGGTCAAGCTGCGTGAGCAGTTCCCCAAGTGTGACACGCATATTCTGACGTGCGACACCGAGGGCGCTCAAATCGAGTACCTGTAGACATCGCCGATCGGTCTGTCCGGGCCACCCGGGGGCATCCCCTTAAAAACGTCCTCGCACTTGAGGCCCGCTTATCCTGCTCCTTCGGAGCATCGGATAGGCGGGCCTCGTGCTGCGGAATGTTTTTAAGGGGATGCCCCTGGGTGGCCCTATGGTAACGTGACTAGCGATGTCTACAGGGACCCACGCTTTGAAGGGGCGCCGGGCTGAAATTATGGCCTTTTATTGGTAGGGGCTCTTGCTAGGCTGGAGCCCTTACTAGAGGCAGGCCTCGGCGATGCGGCGTTTGAGTTCGTCGATGCCGGTGCCGGTTTGGGAGCTTGTGATGATTACGTTCTCGGCCGGGACGTTGAGCTGCTTTTTGATGGCTGCTGACTGGCGGGCCTGCTGGGTGCGGCTGAGCTTGTCGGCTTTGGTGAGGCAGACGATAAAGTTGAACTCGTTGCCTTGCAGGTAGTCGATCATGTCATGATCGAGCTTGCTGGGGTCGTGACGAATGTCAACCAGTGATACAACCAGGTTAAAGCTGCGCTCGGAGTCAAAGAAGTCGCCGATAAGCTCGGCCCAGCGATCGCGCTCAGCTTTGGAGCGACGGGCGAAACCGTAACCCGGCAGGTCGACAAAATGCACGTCATCGGCCTCAAAGAAGTTGATGTTGCTCGTTTTGCCCGGCGTACTCGAAACCTTGACCAGGTTCTTGCGGCCAAAAAGCTTGTTCATAATCGACGACTTGCCCACGTTGGAGCGGCCGACAAAGCTCACCTCGGGGCAGGTGGACTCGGGAATCTGCGAAACCTTGCCATAGCTGGCGACGAACTTGGCAAGCTGATAGTTAATGGAATCGGCCATGGACACTCCTTGGTCGTAGGTTTTTACAAAACGGGCGCGCTATTGCGCGGCGGCAATACGACGAACGATGTCAAGCGTGATGCCGCTCGCGGTGCGAGCGTACTCATCCAGATCGAACTCGCGCTCACAAAACGCGTCATATGCCTCGTCACAATTATCGCTGATAGCGCGCAGCACCAGGCAATCGACACCATTCTTGGCCGCGATGTGCGCAATTGCCGCGCCCTCCATCTCGACGCAATCGGCATGCGTGGCCTCAATCGCAGCGTTACGCATGGCGTCACCCGTAACAAAGCGGTCACCCGTGGCGATAGTGCCACACAGGAACTGCTTGGGGTCCTTCTCCGCAGAAGTCTCCTCCGTCGAGGCATCCACAAATCCATGCTCGGCAAGCACGGCGGCAGCAACATCAACCAACGCCGGCGTCGAGACAAACTCCTCGAGCCCCGGCGCCGACTCGGCAATGAGTGCCGTGTCAGTATCCAGATAGCGCAGGCACTTGCCAATAATCACGTCGTTAATATGGAGCTTAGGGTTTAGGCCGCCCGCGATACCCGAAAACACAACTGCCCGCGGGGCGTATTTGCTGATGAGATGCTGCGTTGCGGCGGCGGCATTCACGGTGCCCATGCCAGCGGTCGTGGCGACTACTGTCAGACCGTCAAGCTCGCCGCTTACAACGGTCAAGCCCGCCTCTTGCGACACATGAGCGCCGTTCAGTTCTTCTTTAATCTGCGTAACCTCTTTTTCGAGTGCGCCTATGATCGCGATGGTTGCCATGCCATCCCCCCAAATTCGTGCAAATTGCTTATCCACGGTATGGTACCAGCATTTTGGTTCTTTCACTTTTTACGAAGTCGCTAGGCCAACGAGGACCGCACATCATAGAGCGCCTTTGCAATCGCAGCCGTAACCTCGCTCGAGCGATCGCTCCACGGCATCGACGTCATGACGCTCATAACATAGCTATGGCCGTCGACGTCGATCAGTCCGGCATCGCATGTCGAATAGCAACCGTCCTCGCTGATCCAACCCGCCTTGTTGCGCACCAAGACCTGATCGTCCGCAATGCCATCGCGAATAAACGATCGGGTCGTAGAGGTCAGAAGGCCCGACAGCCATTGCGACGTCTCGGTGTCACAGCTCAAATACTCACTCATCTCGCACCACAACTTGGCCGAGGTGCGCGGGCAGTAGGTCGGAAAATCACTCATCGGATCCAGTGCCGTTTCGTTATCAACACCCAGGTTGGCAATCCAATCCTCATAGCCATCATGGTCAAACGCCGCGCGTAACGCGATAAACGAATCGTTGTCCGAGTTGACGACGGCATTCTCGATAAGGTCGCGTACCGTCTGCCAGCCCATGCTGTAACCACCATACGTGGCTAAAGCCCAATCGAGCGACACCTGCCCCGATTCGACCAACGTCTCGCAAATATAGAGCGCATACAGCGCCTTGTAACTGCTCGCTCCATACACCGCGACATCGGCGTTATACGTCACGCCCCTACCGCTCGATAGGTCGTAGAACACTACGCCTACGTCGCCCAGCTCCTGCGCCCGACTCAGGGCATCCTGGAGCGAGGTAAGGCTCTGATCCTCCAAGGTAGGAGTCTTGTTATCCACCAACGAGAAGGTTTGAACGGTATCACCCGAAGGGATATCGTTGAAGTCCGCCTTCGAAAGTCTCGTCTTGAGATCTGCCGTCGACAGAGCTTGATCTGCCGACGCTTTGGACTTTGAAACCTTCTCGTTTTGCAGCTGTACCGTTGACGCATCTGAGCGCACCGTTCGCTCCAAGGCGTGGGTTTTAACGGCAATTCCGAGGATAAAAACCGCTAACGCTAGCATTCCTATGGCGGCAATCTTCGCCCCGCGAAAGCGAGCGTCGGCAAGGCCGCGCGAAGACATGCCCTTCGTCTCATATCTGCTGCCATGCTGCGGCACATACTCGTCCCGCGATTTGCCCTTTCGCACGTGGTCTCCTGATTGTGCCCGTTCATATACGAGCAGCATAATACTGAGCAGCCATTTCTTTCCCAAATTGTTTGACACCGTTTAAGGCGTCTTTAAAGAAACCACAGGCGTATTTATCCAAATGGCACGATTCTGTTGCGCATCTCTGCCCAAAACGCAGTTGCGGTGAAATAGTTCCTGTTTGGACGGCATAGGCCGATACACAAGAACTATTCCACCGCAACTTGACGGGGCTCTTTAGCGATCAACTATGTGCCCGGGGCACTCATTTAAGTCTGTCCCCAATGAGTGCTGCTAGCCGATGGCGTTTTTGAGTTCCGCACGGCGCTTTTTCATGCCGGCCATGACGGCGTTGCGCAGCTCGGGCATGCGCGCGGTATCCATCTGGGGCACGCCCTCGAGCTTATAGGGAATACCCAGTTGCTCGTACTTGACGACACCCATCGTGTGATACGGCAGCATTTCCAGGCCCACCACGTTGTGCCATGGAGCGATCAGGCGACCGAGCTTCTCGCATTCCTCCGCCGTGTCGGTGATACCCGGCACCACCACATGGCGAATAACAACCTTAATCTTGCGACGGGCAAGCTCATCGCCAAACGCCAGGATGCGCGCAGGATCGCAACCGGTCAGCTTTTTATGCTCAACCGGATCGGCATGCTTGATGTCGAGCAGCACCATATCGGTCTCGTTGAGAACAGCATCGAACTTCTCCGGATGCTTGGGATCAAATGCATAGCCACAGCTGTCTAGGCAGGTGTGTACGCGGCCATCGGGGTTGTTGTGCATCACACGGAACAGGTCGGCCAAAAACTCGGGCTGCAGGAGCGGTTCGCCGCCCGAAACGGTAATGCCGCCGCTACGGTAGAACTCATGGTTGCTCTGGAACTCGTCCATGAGATGCTCGACGGTCACCATCGTGCCACCGTTAACAGACCAGGTATCGGGATTGTGGCAATACGCGCAGCGCATGGGACAGCCCTGAACAAACACCACAAAGCGGATGCCGGGACCGTCGACCGTACCCATCGTCTCAATCGAATGCACGCGGCCCAGGGCAAACGCAGAGTCCTCGGGACGAGCGTCCACACCCTCGAGCGTCATCTCAGCCATTCCCGCTACCTTGCCTCTCATTGGTTTTAGTTACATAAATGTCAGAGCCATTCTAGCCCATACGCATGATGGCAAAACGGTTTAGGGGTCAATTAGGTCGTCCTATTTTACTTCACGCAAAAGCGGCGGGAAGGTTGTCACAACCCGCCCGTCGCCGAGGCAATAGAAATCGATAGACGCCAGGCCTTACGCCTTAAGCGTGAGCACCGCACCGAAGGCGGTCGGGCCGCAATGGCTCGAGATGACACCGCCAACCTGAGTCCAGGTAATATCCTTAAAGCCCAGGTCATGCGCATAGACCTCCATGTCGTCGCGCAGCTCCTGGGAAAGGCCCACCGAATACGCCAGGCCAATGTGCGAGTAGTCGATCTCGCCCTTGGCAACCATGTGGTCAATAAAGGCGCGGGCGCACTTGAGCATAGAGCCGCGGAACTTCTTAGTCGCCACGAACTTGCCGCCCGTCACCTCAATGCAGGGCTTAATCTTGAGCAGATGGGCGCCTAGGAACGCGACGTTGGACAAGCGACCGCCCGCCTTAAGGAAGGCAAGGTCCGTAGGAACAAAGCCCAACAGCACGCGGTCCATGACGGAGTTCGTAAATGCAAAGATCTCGTCGACGGTGGCATCGGGGTGAGCCTCGATGTATTTGGCGGTCTCGACGACAACGAGCGACTGGCCCACCGAGACAAAGCGCGTGTCCATGGAGAACACGTAGTCGCGCCCCTGGGCCGCAATCTTTGAGGACTGATGCGAGCAGGTCGTGGCCTCGGAATACGCGAGATGCAGAATAGTCGCGTCGGGCTGCTCGGCGTGAATGCGGTCGTACACACGGGAGAAATCTGCCGGTGCGCAGCCACTGGTCTTGGGCATCACGCCAAACTCGTTGCAGCGCGAATAAATCTCGAGCGGATCGATCGAGCCGTCCTCGACGGTCTCGTCACCAATCGTGACATGCATGGGCACGCGCACGATGCCGTAGCGTTCGCAGAGCTCTGGCGTCACATCCGAACCAGATTCAACCACGATTACGTACTTGCCCATTCTTATCACGACCCATCTCGACATTGGTTTTTCAATACATGGCACGCGCCGCCGCACTGTTGCACAACGGCGTCCAAGCGCCAAAGAGACGCCGTCCCTTGCACATAACAAAGGACAGCGTCTCCCTGGAAAACTCCGTGCTTGGCTGAGATTTTACACGGTTTATAAATGAGTGTTACTTATCCCGCAAACGGTAGCTATACGCGATAAACGGTAGTTCGCTGCGGCAACTGCAACACATTCCGCCCAGCAAGTCCAATCGTGCCTCACGCATGGTTAATGCGCGAGGCGGTAGAAATCCATCGACGCCGCACTCTCGGCATGCAACCCCATCGCCGGAACCGCCGGCGAATAGGTACGGCTCGTAAGTGCCGCCTCGCCGCCATTTGCAAAAATCTCGACCATCGTAGTGTCCGAAAGCACGCGCAGGTCGCGAAGCTCGCTGAGCTCGATCGACCTCTGGTCGCGCCCATAGCCTTCGTCACCCATGTCGAGGGTAAGCATCCCGTCTGCATAGCGCACAAAGACACCCTTGCGGATTTCGAGCTCGACCATCTTGGCGCCCTCACAGGAAACCACAACATCAAACAGGCGGCCCGGCTCCTCAACGGTTTCACCGCCTGTCGCGCGAACGCAGTCGCCGCGCATCCTCTCAATCTCGTGCGCCGGCTGCTGGCAGAGCTTACCATCGCGCATGCTCAGCTCTCGCGGCACCGTCAACGCGCACTGCCACCCGCGCGCCACCGTCGGGTTTTCTGCCGTCGCGTCGGGGCAACCCGACCATCCGATCATCAAACGCCGGCCTGCAGCATCCTCAAAGGACTGCGGAGCATAGAAATCAAAACCGGCATCGACCATCGGGGGCATGCCCTGCCCGACGATTTTAAAGCTCGGCGCCTCCCAATCGGCCTCGATGGAGAACCACACGCACTGATGCGGATTGCGGTAACGCCATCCATCGGCAGGCACACCCTGCGGACAGCAAACGAGAATAAGCTCACCATCGAGCTCGAACAGATCGGGGCACTCCCACATAAAGCCAAACTTCTCGCCCAGCTCAATACGCGTCGCATAGTTCCAGTCCTCTAGATCGCGCGAGGTATAGACAAGCACGCAGCCGCGATCGTCTTTCGTACGAGCGCCCAGAACCATGTAGTAGATACCGTCGTGCTCAAGGATCTTGGGGTCGCGCACGTGCGTACCGATATCGTCGGGGTAATCGACCGGTCCAACAGCTATGCACTTCTCGCCCAATTCGTCGGGATTCTCGGCAACCATATGAATCTGGTTTTGCTCACGACCCGTCAACACGTAGTCGTAATCATCGCGGTCAAAATGCTTGACGTTGCCGGTATAGAAGTAGTGAATCTTGCCATCGCGTACAAAGGCAGAACCAGAATACGCTCCGTTCGAATCCAAATCGGAATCGGGGAACAGCACGGAGCCATGATTCTCGTACGTCACAAAATCCTTTGTCGTCAGATGGTTCCAAAGCACTGGACCGCCATGCGCAGCATCGAACGGATCGTATTGATGATAGATGTGATACGTATCACCAATCTGAACCAAACCGTTGGGGTCGTTGAGCCAGCCAAGCTCAGGCTCCACATGGAACAGGAGCCTATCGGGGTCGGACGCGATGCGACCAGCCGTCTCATCCTGTCCGGCACGCCACTGCTCATAGTCCGCGCGTGTCACCTTATTTTTTTGATTAAACATCGCCATTGACTTTCTCGTCTATAGGGAAGGACGCTCGACTCGCACGAGCCGAGCGCCCTTCCTCAAATGGACTTATCCGCACATTACGCTGAACGGCTCAACTAGAAGCTGACATCGAAGCCAGCACCAGCGCCCTCTTCATCGGTGGTCGGAACGCCCTTTGCCTTGTTGTAGGCAAAGATCAAGACGATCGGCACGATAAAGGCGATGAGATTACCAGCCACATACCACACGAGAGTCTCGGGCGTAACGATGAGCAGGCCAAGCACACCGGTCAGACCCTGACCGATGGCGCGCACCTCAAAGAACTTCACGAAGGCACCGCCGCAGCCTGCACCGATGCATGCGCAGATGAACGGAATGATCGAATAGCGCATGTTTGCAGCGAAGATAGCGGGCTCGGAGATACCGACCAGCGTCGGAATAAAGGACGACATGCAGATGTTGCGCTCTTTGGAGTGCTTCTTGTGAATGAGGTACATGCCGATGGCGCCGCCGCCCTGGGCGATGATGGAGACCGACCAGATGGCCTGGATGTAGTTGAAGCCAGTCGTGGCAACGAGGTTTGCCTCGATACCCTGGATGAACTGATGCGTACCGGTAACGACGAGCGGCTGCAGGAACGCGGCGAAGACAAAGGCACCAAAGACGCCCATCCTGTTGTACAGGACATCGATTACGCCAGCGAGGACGTCGCCGATCAGGTTGCCGAGCGGGCCGAACACGGTGAACAGGGCAACGTTAGCAAGAATCAGGGTAACGGTCGGGACAAAGACAAACGAGACGACCTCGGGGATGTACTTCTGGGCAATCTTTTCGACCTTGGCCATAAACCAGGCAGTCAGGATTGCAGGGAACACGCCGCCCTGGAAAGCAACCATGGGGATGGAGAGCGGACCGAAGTTCCAGTACTCAGCACCCGTCGGGTCCATAACGAACGTGTTACGGTTCATAAGACTCGGGTGAACCATGACGATACCGACGAGGATGCCCAGGATCGGGTTGCCGCCAAAACGCTTGACCGCGCTATACATAACCAGGACAGGCAGGTAGTCAAAGGTGGTGGCGATAATGGCAAAGAAGCTTGCGAGGTTCTTGAGGAACTCGCTGTGATCGGCGAGGCTGCCCTCCATGCCGAAGAGGCCGTTGGCAACGATCAGCGACTTAAGGCCGATGATGATTGCAGCGCCGACGAAGGCGGGAATGATGGGGATAAAGATGTCCGAGAATACCTTGAGGACCGAGAAGAACTTGCCCTTCTTGTCCGCCTCGGCGCCCTTGACCTCGGAAGCGCTGATCTCCTTAACGCCCGTCAGAGCCATAAACTTATCGTAAACCTTGTTGACGGTACCGGTACCGAAGATGATCATGAGCTGGCCGCTGTTGTACAGCACGCCCTTGACGCCATCGATGTTCTCGAGCTCGGCCTTGTTGTATTTGCTCGTATCCTTGAGCACCAGACGCAGACGGGTCACGCAATGCGTGGCGCCCTCGATGTTCTCCAGTCCGCCGACGTTGTCGACGACTTGCTGGGACACTGCCTTGTAGTCCATGTTCCTCTCCATTCCTTTTCTAAATCATAAAACGGTTCGTTGCCGCTACAGAGACGCGATCGTTGCGTTTGCGCACTTGAGCGCACCGTCGGTGACGGTAAGCGCCACACCCTGGCCCTGCTTGTTGCAGAAGCGAGCGTTGAGCGCAACATCATCGACAAAGATGGTCGCGATATCGTCGTCAACGACCAGGCGCACATGATGAGTGCCCTCGCCCTTAAAGAACAACGGACGCTCGAGGCCCATGTTGTTGACCTGGAACCACGGGTACTGGGGAGCCGGCGTGAACTCGAGCTTGCCCTCGCGCAGGTTGGCGCGGAACTCATAGGCAAGACCGGTCTCGGCGTCCTCGGCGAACTTGACCGAGAAGCCGGCAGCGTTACCGCCGAGCTCAATGTCGGTATCGAGCAAGTAGGTGGAGCCGGCGTCTGCAGACAAAACCTGCTCGACCTTGCCCGACTCGCAGGAGAGCTCGAAGGCTTCGACAGCCTTGCCCTCGCCAAAGGCGCCGAGCATGCTGTCGGGAAGCTTGGTGCCGAGCGTTCCGTCGGCACGCTGAACGATCTCGAGGGGCATGAAGGTACCACCCCACAGGTAAGAGCTGGGGTCGTCGCCCTCGTCACGCGTAGGAACCCAACCAAAGAGAACGCGACGCTCGCCATCGAATGCGGTGCGAGCGGCGTAGTACGCGCGGCCGTCGAAGGAGTCGTCAGCGGGGGTAATCCAAGGACCGTTGATGGACTTGGACATGCGGTAACGGGTCTTGTTGCCGTCGCTGTACTCGGAAAAGACGAGGTACCACCAGTCGCCCATCTTAAAGAGATCAGGCATCTCAAACATGGTGTACAGGCCTGGGTTCCACCAGTCGCCCTGGAACTCCCAGTTGGTCAGATCCTTGGAGGTGAACTTGACCAGGCGGCCGGTCATCAGACGCTTGTCCTCGCCCACACGCGTGCCGAGGATGAGCATGTACTCTTCGTTCTCCTCATCCCAAAGCACAAAGGGATCGCGCCAGTTGCGGTCATCGTAACCCTCCTGGGGCGGAAGCAGCGTCTCGGCGATGTTCTTCTCCCACTTGACGGCGTCGTCGCTCGTTGCGTGAAGAAGAACCTGCTTCATCAAACGTGCGCGGACCTTATCGCGATTGCAACCAGTGTAGAGCGCATGGTACTTGTCGCCCACCTTAAACACCGTGCCGGCATAAATGTACTGGTCGACTTCCTCGTCGCCGCCGCGCTCAAGGCTCTCGCCAAAGTCCTTGTAGTTGACGAAATCCTTGGTCGTAGCGAGTGCCCAGCCAAACGGCTCTCCGAAAGGTTCGGGGTTACGCGTGTCACGCTGATGATAGAGATAGAACGTGCCGTCCTCGCCGTACGGCATGATGTCGCCTACCCAAATTCCCTCAGGCTGGTAATACACCTTGTGCATCCGAGACTTCCTTTCCACGACATACTAACTCGGTACAATGGCAAGATATGTCAATCGTTTTCATATGTCAAACGTTTTCATATCAATACGTCTTTTCGCAGTTCCAGTCGTCGGTAAACGGTTGACATATGCCGGCGAACGGTCATCGGAGGCGTTTGAGGAATTCTTTTGGCACAGGATGAACTACGCGGTTTTGCCCTCAATGAGTTCAACGGGGAGCTTGATATTCGATTCGGGATTATCGCCGTTAATAAGAGCGATGATGGATTGCGCCGCGAGCTCTCCGATGCGATCGATATCTTGACGTACGGTTGTTAAGTCAGGCATAAACGTCATAGTTCGGCGGGCACCATCCGCGCCCACGACCTTAATATCGTCTGGAGCGCTCAAGCCGCGCTGCTTCATCACGTTGAGACAGATGGCCGCCATCGTATCGTCTCCCGCAAAGATGCCGTCAATATCGGGGTTCTCATCGAGGATCTTCGCAACGACCGCGCCCTTTTCGTCGTCGGGCTTAACGAACTCAACCTCACGGACAAGCGCGGACAAACCGGCCTGCTCAACAACATCGAGGTAGGCATCGGTACGCTTATTGGCGGGCATGCGCATGCGGCTATTGCTGCGCAGGCACAGGATACGCCTGCAGCCGTCATCAATCAGACGGCGCGTGGCGAGCTCGCCAATGCCATAGCTGTCACTTGCAATCTGGACAGAGCCCTCGCCAAGATCGCAGTCGATGCCAACCAGGCTCAAGCCCATCTCGGCATATGCCTCGGCACCGATATTGAGGGAGTTGACGATGACGCCGTCGACCATATTGCGGCGGAGCATGTCAATATAGGAACGCTCAAGATCGGGTCGATTGGCACTGTTGCACAGCAACATCTTAAAGCCGTTTTCCGCTAACGTGCGCTCGACCGCCTGCACAACCTGAGCATGGAACGGGCTGCTCACAAAGGGAACGATCATGCCGATAAGGTTCAGACGGCCGTTGAGCATGGCACGGGCGATATCGTTGGGCGTATAGTTGATGCGCTCCATCGCGGCATGGACCTTATCGCGGGTCTCTTGGCTAATATAGCCGCGATTATTAAGCACGCGAGATACCGTAGTAGGCGAAACCCCCGCCACCGCTGCAACTTCCTTGATGCCAGGCTTAGCAGAATCCTTAGAACGAGCGCCCTCGCGAGCCATAGCACCCTCCCCCATCAACATGTCATACGTTTACATACGAACAAAGCATACCCCAACAACAGCGGGAAGACGGTAACGGCACAAGTAAGTAGACGACTCATCCAAATAATTAGGAGAGTTCCGCCTAAAGGGTGACTACACAGGACCCCCGCCGGGCCGCTTTGGGTTACTTTCCAAAACATTTCCGCAGGACGCAAAGGGCTCCGCCGCGCGAAGCGCGCAGCGGAGCCCTTTGCATGTCCGAGGACGTTTTGGAAAGTAACCCAAAGCGGCCCGGCGATCCTGCGGGAGTTAAACCCCTTTAGAACTTGTCGTGGAAGGTACGCGAAATGACCTCGTCCTGCTGCTCCTTGGTGAGCGTGTGGAAGTTCACGGCATAGCCGGAAACGCGGATGGTCAGCTGCGGGTACTTCTCGGGGTGAGCCTGAGCATCGAGCAACGTCTCACGGTTGAAGACGTTGATGTTCAGGTGATGGCCACCCTTCTCGGCGTAAGCGTCGAGCATGTGGACCAGGTTATCGGCCTGAGTCTCGGAAACTTCAGAAACCTTCATAATGTGTCTCCTTCGATCGATAGGCGCCGGCCGAAACCGGCGCGCTAATCAGTAATCGTTATTGTTAGTATAGCACTAACAATAGTTACTCGCCCAGCTGATCAAGGTCGATATCGCCAAAGAACACCTGGTCCTCCTTGCCGAGCGCACCCGGGATGATGGAGAAGGTGTTGGAGATGCCGTCCTGAGCATCGCGGAACGGGAGCTTGGAAACCGAAGACAGCGAAGCGATGGCGCCGTGGCTATCGCGCTTGTGCATGGGGTTAGCACCCGGGGCGAACGGCTGGCCGGCCTTGCGGCCGTCGGGCGTGGAACCGGTCTTCTTACCGTACACGACGTTGGAGGTAATGGTCAGAACCGAGGTCGTGGGCACGGAGTTGCGGTAGGTGTCGTTCATGCGGATGTACTCCATGAACTGGTGCACAACGTCGTGAGCGATCTGGTCGACGCGGTCGTCGTCGTTACCGTACTTGGGGAACTCGCCCTCGGTCTCGAAGTCGACGATGATGCCGTTCTCATCACGGACGGGGTGGACCTTGGCGTACTTGATGGCGGACAGGGAGTCAGCCACGACGGAAAGGCCAGCGATGCCCGTAGCGAACCAGCGGTGCACGTGCTTGTCGTGCAGAGCCATCTGGATGCGCTCGTAGCAATACTTGTCGTGCATGTAGTGAATGATGTTCAGCGAGTTGACGTACACGCCAGCGAGCCACTTCATCATGTCGTTGTACTTGGCCACAACGTCGTCGTAATCGAGCGTATCGCCCTCGACGGCGCGATACTTGGGGCCGACCTGCTTCTTGGAGACCTCGTCAACACCGCCGTTGAGTGCGTACAGCAGGCACTTGGCCAGGTTGGCGCGGGCGCCGAAGAACTGCATCTCCTTGCCGATGCGCATGGAGGACACGCAGCAGGCGATGCCGTAGTCGTCGCCATGGTAAACGCGCATGAGGTCGTCGTTCTCGTACTGGATCGAGGAGCTGGCGACAGAAGTCTTGGCGCAGAACTTCTTGAAGTTCTCGGGCAGACGGGTCGACCACAGAACGGTCATGTTGGGCTCGGGGCTGGTGCCCATGTTCTCGAGCGTGTGCAGGTAGCGGTAGCTCATCTTGGTAACGAGCGTACGGCCGTCAACACCCATGCCGCCGATGGACTCGGTGACCCACTGCGGATCACCGGTGAACAGGGCCTGGTACTCGGGGGTACGGGCAAACTTGACCATGCGGAGCTTCATGATGAAGTGATCCACGAACTCCTGGATCTGCTCCTCGGTGAAGGTACCGTTGGCAAGGTCGCGCTCAGCGTAGATGTCGATGAACGTAGAGGTACGGCCGATGGACATAGCGGCGCCATTCTGCTCCTTGACGGCAGCGAGGTAGGCGAAGTACATCCACTGGATGGCCTCCTGCGTGTTGGTAGCAGGGTTGGAAATATCGAAACCATAGGTCTCGGCCATCATCTTGAGCTCGCCGAGGGCGCGGATCTGCTCCTGCAGCTCCTCACGGTCGCGGATGTTGTCGGCGGTCATGACCGTCGGGGTGGAAGCCTTCTGGGCCTCCTTGTCCTTGATCAGGTAGTCAACGCCGTACAGGGCGACACGACGGTAGTCGCCGATGATGCGGCCGCGGCCATAGCCATCGGGCAGACCGGTGATGATGTGAGCCGAACGGCAGGCGCGCATCTCGGGGGTGTAGACATCGAAGACGCCGGCGTTGTGGGTCTTGCGCTCGAAGGTGTAGCGCTCGACAACGTTCTCGTCGACCTTGTAGCCGTGCTGGCTGGCGGCCTGGCAAGCGATGCGGATACCACCGTTGACGTGCAGAGCGCGCTTGAGCGGCTTGTCGGTCTGGAGGCCGACGATGGTCTCCTTCTCGCGGTGGGCGTTATCGATGTAGCCAGCGGGGTGGCTCACGATACCCGTGACGGTCTTGGTGTCCATATCGAGGACACCGCCCTGCTCGCGCTCCTTAAGCAGCAGGTCGAGAACCTCGCCCCACAGCTCCTTGGTACGCTCGGTCGGGCCGGCGAGGAACGACTCGTCGCCCTCGTAGGGGGTGTAGTTCTTCTGGATGAAGTCTCGGACGTCAACCTCTCCCGTCCAGATGCCTTCCTTGAAGCCTTCCCATGCCTCCTGCATTGTGTAACCACGCTCCTAGTTACGTGTAATGCGGCGCTCTCTCACACCGCTGCTTATTGAATTCTTGAATGTTCGGCTTGCACCACCGGCTTCATTCGCCTTCCGTCGCGCGTTAGCGCAGGGAAAAACGTTTATTCACCTTGGTCTTGCAACCCTAAACCCAAGATTTCACCCGTTAGTGAAGGATAACATAGCCACCCCCTTCATCAGGGCTGTTATATGTTCCTTTTTTTGTGTCATTAGAGCGTTTTCAACAAATCCGCAGGAAACGCGCCCGCCATCAGCTACCGTTCACCGAATTATTTGATATTTCCCCTTGCCTTTATACGTCCTTCACTCTAGCTGTTATGCCAGCTTTAGCAGGGTAAAGTACCCACCGATAGATTTTTGGGACCTTCCTAAAAATCTACTTTTTCGCCGCGACGGAGGCGGTGGCATGAAATGCCCACGAAGGTAGATTTCTAGGCATGTCCCAAAAATCTACTGTATGAGGCGTGCATACAGGGGTATCATCTTTCACCGAAAATAGTTTCTAGTGTTAGGGGTTTTCGGTGGAAGATACCGATTTCCATGAGCTTGGACGTCAGCTCTTAACTGAGTTTGGCAGCATGCATCAGCGCATTTCGCGCTTTGTGGACAAAGCCCTCAGTGGTGAGATGGCCGTCATGCGCGCCCTCATGCTCGCCGGCGGTTCGCTCACGCCGAGCGAACTCGCTGATCGCGCCTGGGTTTCGAGCGCCCGCATCGCCAACATCCTACGCGCCCTCGAAACCAAGGGCTGGGTCGAGCGCGAGCACTCAAAGACCGACCGTCGTCGCGTACACGTCACGGTGACCGACAAAGGCCGACAAGATCTCGAAATCAAACGTCGGGAATTCGAGAAACGCACCGCGGCCTTCCTCGAGCAGCTCGGCGAAACAGATACCCAAGAGATGGTGCGCCTCCTAAGGCGTGCCAACGAAATTATCGATCGCAATCAAGAAAGGAGAGATGCCGAGTGAGGATTCTCAAGCTCTTTAAAAAGCATATCCTGGCACTGCTTACAGCTATCGTGCTCATCGTGATCAGCTGCAATGCCGACCTCGCGCTACCTACGTATATGAGCGACATCGTCGACGTGGGCGTGCAGCAAGGCGGCATCGCCTCGCCCGTACCCGACACCATTCGTGCCGAATCGCTCGACGACCTCGAACTCTTTATGAACACCAAGGACGCCAAAGCTGTGGAGGCCGTGTTTAGCAAGGCTGACAAAAACGGCATTCGAACGTACAAGGGCACCGAGGAAGGGCGTGCCGATGGCGGCAAGATTGCCGACATTATGAGCCTGCCCGAGACCGTCGTCCTTTCTCTCAACCAGGGCATCGACGCCAGCTCCATGGGCGATATGATGGGCACGTCCAGCGACCAAGACAGCAGCGCCGCCCAGGCCATGCCCTCCCCCGAGCAGATGGCAGCGATGACGCCCGAGCAGCTCGCCGAGATGCAGCAGAAGGCCGCAGCGGCGCAGAACATGCAAAAGCAGATTGATGCCGACGGCGGCAAGATCACCATGAAGAGCCTGCGCCTAGGCGTTGAAGGCGGCCTCATCGACCAGGGCAAGCTCGTCGAGGGCGCCAACGATATGGCGGACAAAATGGGCTCCATGTCGGGCTCTATCGTCACGCAGCGCGCCGTGACCTACGTGCAGGACGAGTACAAAGCGCAGGGCATCGACCCCGCCGACGTGCAGAACGCCTACCTGGGCCGCATGGCGACCACGATGTTTGGCCTGTGCCTGGTGTCGCTGGTCGCCACCATCCTGACCGGCGCCGTGGCGTCGCGCACCGCCTGCTCCATCGCCCGCGACCTGCGCCGCGAGACCTTCAACAAGGTCATGCACTTCTCGCCGGCCGAGGTGGGCAAGTTTAGCCAGGCCTCGCTCATCACCCGCTGCACCAACGACATTCAGCAGATCCAGATGGCAGCGACTCTGTTCATTCGCATGTGCCTCATGGCGCCTGTCATGGGTATCGTCGCGGTCATGCGCGTCCTGGCCAACCACACCGGCCTGGAGTGGACCATCGCCGTGGCCATCGTCGCGGTCTCGGCCGTCGTCGGCGTGCTCATGGGCCTCACCATGCCCAAGTTCAAAAAGATGCAGAGCTTTGTGGACCGCGTGAACCTTACCGCGCGCGAGCTGCTCGACGGTCTTATGCCCATCCGCTCGTTCAACCGCGAGGAGCACGAGCTCGAGCGTTTTGACAAGGCATCGCTCGATCTGATGACCACGCAGCTCTACACCAACCGAGCTATGAGCTTTATGATGCCGCTCATGATGCTCGTCATGAACTGCATCACCGTGCTTATCGTCTGGTTTGGCGCGCAGGGTGTGTCCGACGGCGTGATGCAGGTCGGCAACATGATGGCGTTTATCTCCTATACCATGCAGATCGTCATGGCGTTTATGATCCTCACCATGGTTTCGGTTATCCTACCCCGTGCCGAGGTCGCAGCCGAGCGCGTGGAAGAGGTCATCACTTGCCCCACGAGCATCAACGACCCCGCCTCGCCCAAACTGCCCGCGGCCAGCGCGCCGCACGGTGAGCTCACTTTCCGCGACGTGAGCTTCCAGTATCCCGATGCCCGCGCCGATGTCATCAGCGGCGTGAACTTCACCACGCACGCCGGTCAGATGCTCGGCATCATTGGCTCCACGGGCTCGGGCAAATCCACGCTCGTGCAGCTGATTCCGCGCCTGTACGATGTCACGGGCGGCAGCATTTCGCTTGACGGCATCGACGTGCGTGACATGACCCTTTCCGAGCTGCGCCGGCGCATCGGTTACATCCCGCAGCAGGGGCGCCTGTTCTCGGGCACCGTCGAGAGCAACCTTAAATTTGCCGGCGACATGGTGAGCGATGATGACATGCACCGGGCGGCACGCATCGCCCAAGCCGAGGACTTTATCGCCGAGCGCGAGGGCGGCTACGACTCCCCCATCAGCCAGGGCGGCTCCAATGTCTCGGGCGGTCAGCGCCAGCGTCTGGCCATCGCCCGCGCGTTGGCCAAAAAGCCCGAGGTCGTGGTGTTCGATGACTCGTTTAGCGCACTCGACTACAAGACCGACGCGCGCCTGCGCGAGGAGCTGGCCAAAAACGTTACCGACGCCGCACTCGTGGTCGTGGCCCAGCGCATCGCGACCATCATGCACGCCGACCAGATCATCGTGCTCGACGACGGCCACGTGGTGGGCACCGGTACGCACGAGGAGCTGCTGCACAGCTGCCCGGCGTACCTGGAGATCGCACAGTCACAGCTTTCCGCCGAGGAGCTGGGGCTTACCCAAGAAGAGATTGAAGCCGTTATGGAAGGAGGCGAGCGCTAATGGCAGACGAAACCAAGACTCAGATTCCCAAGCCCACCCGCCAGCGTGGACCCATGGGCCGCATGGGCGGCATGCGTCGCGGCGAAAAGGCCAAGGACTTTAAGGGCACCATGAGGCAGCTGCTCGGCTATATCGGCCAGCACAAGATTGCCGTGTTTGCCGCCGTCGCCTTTGCCGTGTGCTCGGTCATCTTTAACATTGTGGGGCCCAAGGTGCTTGGCCAGGTTACGACTAAGCTGTTCGAGGGCTTGGTTGCCAAGGTCAACGGCACCGGCGATGTCGACTTTGCCTGGATCGCCAAGACGCTCGGCTTTTTGCTCTGTCTGTATCTGGCGAGCTCTGCCTGCAGCCTGATCCAAGGCTGGCTCATGACCGGCGTCACGCAAAAGATTTGTTATCGCATGCGCAAGGAGATCGCCGCCAAGATCGCTGTCGTGCCGATGAGCTACTTCAACGGCCACAGCAAGGGCGACGTGCTCAGCCGCATCACCAACGATGTCGACACGCTGGGTCAGTCACTCAACCAGAGCGTGACGCAACTCATCACATCGGTGACGCAGATTATCGGCGTGCTCGTCATGATGCTGTCGATCAGTCTGCCGCTCACCGGCGTCACCGTGCTCACGCTGCCGGCAGCCGCGATTATCCTGACCGTGATGATTCACTTCTCGCAGCCGTACTTCCGCGAGCAGCAGCAGGTCCTGGGCGCCGTCAACGGCATCATCGAGGAGGACTTTGCCGGCCAGAACGTCATTCAGGTGTTCGACCGCGCCGTGGCCTCGATCGAGGAGTTCGACAAAGAGAACGACCGCCTCTTTATGAGCGGTTGGCGCTCTCAGTTCCTGTCGGGCCTGATGATGCCGCTTATGAGTCTGGTGGGCAACATGGGCTACGTGGGCGTCGTCGTGGTGGGCGCGCAGCTCGCGCTGACCGGCAATGCCACACCCGGCGACATCCAGAGCTTTATCCAGTACGTTCGCAACTTTACGCAACCCGTGCAGCAGCTGGGCAACGTGAGCAACACGATGCAGTCGATGGCCGCCGCCACCGAGCGCGTCTTTGAGTTCCTGGCCGCGGCCGAGGAGGAGCAGAAGGCCGACGCGCAGATTCCCGAGAAGCGCCCCGGTCACGTGGAGTTCGACCACGTCAAGTTTGGCTACACGCCGGACAAGACCATCATCCACGACTTTAGCTGCGAGGCGCAGCCCGGTCAGACCATCGCCATCGTCGGCCCCACCGGCGCTGGCAAGACCACGCTCATTAAGCTGCTGCAGCGCTTCTACGACGTGGACGGCGGTTCGCTGCGCGTCGAGGGCATCGACGTGCGCGACTGGGACCGCGCGGCACTGCGCGGCGAGTTTGCCATGGTGCTGCAGGATACCTGGCTGTTTAACGGCACCATTCGCGAGAACATTCGCTACGGACGCCCCGATGCGAGCGATGCCGAAGTCGAAGCCGCCGCACGCGCCGCACGCTGCGACCACTTTATCCATACGCTCGCCGGTGGCTACGACTTTATGATCAACGAGGAGGGCACTAACCTGTCGCAGGGTCAGCGCCAGCTCGTGACCATCGCCCGTGCCATTTTGGCCGACCGCCCGGCGCTGATTCTAGACGAGGCGACTTCCAACGTGGACACCCGCACCGAGGAGCTCATTCAGCGCGCCATGGATGCGCTGATGCAAGGCCGTACAAGCTTTGTCATCGCGCACCGCCTGTCCACGATCCGTAACGCCGACGTGATCTTGGTGATCCGCGACGGCGACATCGTCGAGAAGGGCACACACGACGAACTGCTCGCCCAGGGCGGCTTCTACGCCGACCTGTACAACTCGCAGTTCGACGAGGCGGCGTAAAACCGGCGGCAAACAACCGCAATACCCAAAGAATGGGGGCGCAGGACAACCAGCGCCCCCATTTTTCGTTCTGCGGCCCTTGGACCGCATCCCCTGGAGCCGAATTGACGGTCCTTTCCAGCCCCTGTGGGCAAAAAATGGCAAATATGAGTACTGTCACCTTTTTAGTAACAGCCAAAACTGCCCCAAACGACCTCATTGCGGCCTAGATATGCCTTCAAATTGATCAAAATGCCCGGTAGCATGCTTCTGTGTGCCAACGTTAATGAACATATTTACTGTTGTGTCTATTATCTTGTAAGATCGATATGATACTACGCTAGCAACAGTACTCATATTTGCCATTTTTTGTCCATAGGGTATGCCGCAGAAGATCCAACTTGCTCCAGCGTGCCGTACGTTGGCCCTCCCCTTCCGGCGAGCGCCGACATTTCCCCAGATAAAACCGACCAAAATAAACCTGTCCCTTTTCGGCAGGTTTCACTTGCACTTTAGCGTGCGACAGCGGATAATGCCGAGCATTCGAGAATTCGCCAATTGTTGCCGTTAATTGATAAAGGAGGCCCCATATGGCCATGGAATTCAAGCGCAGGCTGCCGATCCCCATGGAGATCCGCGAGGAAATGCCGCTTCCCGCCGAGCTTACCGCCAAAAAGCAGGCATTCGACGCCGAGGTCGCCAAGGTCTTTACCGGCGAGGACGCACGCAAGGCGCTCATCATCGGCCCGTGCTCTGCCGACCGCGAGGACTCGGTGCTTGAGTACATGAACCGACTGGCCAAGGTCGCCGAAGAGGTCAAGGACAAGCTCATCATCATTCCGCGTGTCTACACCAACAAGCCGCGCACCAAGGGCACCGGCTACAAGGGGCTGCTGCACAACCCCGACCCCGAGGCGCCCGATGACCTGCTTGAAGGCGTTAAGGCCATCCGCCACATGCACCTGCGCGTTATTGAGGAGACTGGCTTCTTTACCGCCGACGAGATGCTCTACCCGTCCAACTACCAGTACCTCGTCGACCTGCTGAGCTACGTCGCCGTGGGCGCGCGCTCGGTCGAGAACCAGGAGCATCGTCTGGTGTCGAGCGGCATTTCGGTGCCTGTGGGCATGAAAAACCCCACCGCCGGTTCCACCACCGTTATGCTCAACTCCATCTACGCCGCCCAGGCACATCAGAGCTTTATCTTCCGCAACTGGGAGGTCGAGTGCGACGGCAACCCGCTCGCGCACGCCGTTATGCGTGGCTACATCGGTCTCGACGGTCGTACCTACCCCAATTACCACTACGAGCACCTAGAGCGCCTGGCCGAGCGCTACACCGAGCATGCCGGTTACGCCAACCCGGCGGCGGTCATCGACTGCAACCACGACAACTCGGGCAAGCGCCCGCTGGAGCAGTACCGCATTTGCAAGGAGGTGCTCGACAGCTGCCGCCGCAACGAGTCCATCTCCAAGCTGGTCAAGGGCTTTATGATCGAGTCTTACCTTGAGGACGGCAACCAGCCGGTCGATGGTGGGGTCTTTGGTAAGTCGATCACCGACCCGTGCCTGGGCTGGGAAAAGACCGACTACCTCATCCACGAGATCGCAGAGCGGGTTTAGTTACGCGGGCCGCATTTGGACAATCTGACGTTCAACTTCAAGGGCGCGAC